>WJJW01000050.1 GCA_014729455.1 Candidatus Eiseniibacteriota bacterium | reverse complement strand
TGCTGGAGGCGCGCAAGGAGATGTTCGCCTCGCGCAAGGAGATGCTGTTCCACCGGCGGATCCTCTACATCGCTCACAAGCTCCGTGATTACGGCCTGCACGAGAGACAATTCCGCGACGAGTACGAGGCGGCGCGCCGTCATCTGAAGGGGGTCGACTTCGCCGAGTTCCTGCTGGATCCGAACGTGATCCGCCCCTACGCGGCGCAGACCTCCAACCTCGTCTTCTGGCTGAAGCGAACCGAGGTCGTCGATCTCGAAGCCGAATACACGCAGGCCTTCAAGGACGTCTTCATGGACGAGGACGACGACCACCTGTCGGCCGCCGACTATCAGAACAAGCTCTACGGCCTGACCCACTTCATCATCGCCGACTCCCACTACTACCAGCGAACCCTCCCCCCGGAGAAGCACCGGTGGATCCTCGACTACTTCGACCGACACATCCTGGAGATCCTCAGCTGGTCGAAGCCGGACATCATCGCCGAGATCGCGCTCTGCTTCAGGCTTTGCCGCTTGCCGGAGCACCGCGTCGTGCGCATGGCGGAGGAATACCTGGTCACGGCGTTCGATCCATCGCTCGGGTACATCCCTTCCGGAGCGCCTTCGGACGACTTCAGCATCTCGGAGCACCGGAACGCCGTCGCGTACCTCGTGCTCGCCGACTGGGAGAACTTGCACGATGGACCGTTCCTGAACGCGGACGCCGTTCGCGCCCTGGTCCCCCTCGAGATCGCTCCGCTGGAGGAGCCGGCTTCGCTCCCCTGGGGCGGTACGCCCGTCGAGGAGCTGCGCGCCTTCGACTGGGCCATGACCGAGTTCATGCAGGCGAACGAGATCACCGCGGGTGTCCTGGGAGTGATGAAGGACGGAGAGGTGGTGCTGGAGCGATCCTACGGATGGAAGGACGCCGACCGGACGCAGCCGCTGGCGCCCGACGCGTTGATGCGGATCGCCAGCGTGACCAAGCCGTTCACCGCGGCCGCCGTGCGGAGGATGGTCGAGGATGGACTCATCGAACTCGACGATCGGGCGTTCGACCTGGATCGGGATGGAAGCGGACTTCTCCGGATCGAGCCGTTCCCGGAGCTCGGGGACGAGCGGTTGCGCGAGGTCACGGTCCGGCACCTGCTGGAGCACACGGCGGGATGGAACCCGGAGATCGCCGGGGATCTGATCTTCCGGGAACTCGAAATCGCGGAGGCGATGGACGTTCCTTCCCCGCCGAACCGCCCGGCAATCGCCCGCTGGATCCTGGGGCAGCCGCTGCAGTTCGCTCCCGGGGAACAGCAGGCCTACTCGAACGCGGCCTATTTCTTCCTCGGACTGCTGATCGAGCAGGAGACGGGACGGGAGTACCTGGAGACCATCCGTCGCGACGTCCTCGAGCCGGCCGGAATCGCGCCGGAGGACGTCGTGCTCGCACGGACCCACCGCGCCGACCGTCACCCGCGCGAGCCGTGGTACGAGAGCCGGAGAATGTGCGAGAGCGTCTTCGAGCCCGGAACCGAAGTGGAGTGCGCGTATGGAAGCTGGAATGTCGAAGCGCACGTCTCCACGGGACGCCTCCTGGCGTCGACCCGGGCTCTGCTCGGATTCCTCGACCACTACTACATCATCGGCTCCCGGATCGGCCTCGAGCGCGAGGAGAACGACTCCGGCGGCTGGACGCTGAGCCACACCGGAGGATTCTCCGGGACCAGCGCTCTGGCCCGACAACGCGGAGACGGGATCCAGTACGCCGTCATCCTCAACCGCCACGCGGTTCCCCCGATCGACTACGCCCTGACGATCCGCGAGCTGCTCGATCAGGTGATCGAGGAGGAGATCGAGCAGTGGCCGGAGCCGGCCGGCCAAGATCCGCGCGGGTCGAGCTCGAGCCAGGCGGCGGGCCGGTTCGATCAGAAGCCTCGACGGGCGACACCGAACGGGGGCTGATCGACGAGACGCCGACGGCCGCCCTCTCGGAGAGAGGACGGCCGCCGTCCGGAGCCTGCACGTTCGACTCCGAGCCCTTCCGTGTCAATCCAGGACCATCATCTTGCGGCTCTCGACCCCTTCGTTCGCCCGCAGACGGATCAGGTAGATCCCCTTGGCGAGTCCGGCCGGCGACCAGGGGATCGCGTGCCGGCCCGCCTCCTGCATTCCGTCCAGCAGCCGCGCGACCTCGCGACCGGACGGATCGTAGACCCGCAACGACACGGGGCCCGGTCGCGGAAGGGCGAACCGGATCGTCGTGCGGGTCGAGAACGGATTCGGGGAGTTCTGGTAGAGCTGAAGTCGAGCCGGCACGGAGCTCTCCTCGGCCGCCACGTCCATCGGCGCGCCGCCGTAACCGAGGAGGATCAGATCGAGCCCCGTGTCGATGTCGTACCGCGTCCCGGTCACGGTGAGGTTCCCGAGCGGATCCAGCCCGAGCGCGACCGGTTCCGCCCAGACGCTGTCGGCGACGTCGTACCGCTCGACCCAGTCGAGGGTGCCGTCGCTCGCGTACTTCACGGTCGCGAATCCCGTCGTCGACTCGTCCTCCCCCGCCCAGCTCCGGCCGGTGACGAAGACCTCCCCGTCACCGCCCGTGGCGACGAAGTGGGGCGCATCCTCTCCGTTCCCGAGACCGTCGTAGAGCTGCGCCCATTGCTCGACTCCATCCACGTCGTACTTGACGGTCGTGAAGTCGAGCTGGGAGGCGGTCTCGGTCGTCATTCCGGTGACCACCACGGAACCGGTCGCATCGACGGCCACGCCGACCGCGACGTCGTCGGATCCGGCAGACCCGTCCCGCCGGGCCTCCCACAGGAGGGTCCCGTCGGAGGAGTACGCGAGCGTGGCGTAGTCGAGCCCGGTCCCGTCCCCCTCGCTCAACCCGGTCACGAAGATCGTCCCGTCCTCGTCGACGCCGACCGCTTCGGCCGCGTCCATGCCGCCACCGGGCCCGTCGTAGGTCGCGGACCAGTCGAGCGTTCCGTCGGACGCGTAGCAGAGAACCAGATAGTCGTAGGTGTCGCCGGACGTGTCGGCCACGGCTCCGACCGCGCCCACGATGACGACGCCTCCCCATGCCGGGGCCGCGAGATCGCGCGGCTCCTGCGTGAACCCGTCGCCGAAGCGATAGCGGTCCGCCCAGGTCTCCATGCCGTCCGCGTCGTACTTCACGGTGGCGATGATGGATTCGCCGCCGGCATCGAAGCTCGCGCCGGTCACGTACACCGACCCCGACTCTCCCAGACCGATCCGGGTCCCTTCATCCCAGGAGTCGTCCGGACCGTTGTAGCGAGCGACCCAGACCTCGGTCCCATCCGCGTCGTACTTGACGGTCGCGATGTCCGCCGAATCGGCCCCCGCGCTGGCTCCGGTGACGTACACCGCGCCCTCCCCGTCCGCGACGACGTCGGTGGCGAAGTCGTCGCTCGAAGCGGGACCATCGTACCGCGCGACCCAGACTTCGTTTCCGGAACCGTCGACCTTGATCGTGACGTAGTCGAAATCCTGTCCGCTCCCGATGCTCGCTCCGGCGATGGTGCAATCGCCGTTCGCATCGAACGTGATGGCGGACGGCGTGTCCTCGCCCGCACCGGGGCCGTCGTAGCTCGTGACCCAGTGCGGATCCGCACCGGCCGTCGCCACGGCCATCAGCGCGAGGATCGGAAGCGCCAGCAGATTGATCATTGACCGCTTCATCTATCTACCCTCCTCGATTCGGGCCGTCAGATCCTCCACCAGGTGGCGGATGAGCTGCGGGAAGTCTTCCCATCTCTCTTCCTGCTCGTAGGCGGCGAGGAACCCCTCGTAGGCGGCGATCGCCTCCTGGAGATCTCCCTTCGCCAGGTACGCCTTGCCGATCGTCAGGTAGGCCACATCCGCGTCGATCTCGAGTCCGGCGAGCGCCTGCTCCGCGTACGCGAGCGCCGCGTCGGGATCGCCGTCCCGCAGCGACTCCTTCGCCAGCTCGTGCGCGAGGACCGCGCGTTCGTGCGCGTCGCGCGGGGCGTCCACCACGATGATCTGCTCGCCGGCGTCCGCTCCGGGCATCGTCGCCGTGACCCGGTACCGGCCGGGCGCGAGCGTGCCGACGACCTCCGAGCGGATGCGGAGCGAGACCCAGACCGGGTCGTCCGCAAGCAGGACCTCCCCCTCGACGGCCTGCTCCGGCGCGATCCGCAGCTCCTGCCAGTCGACGTCCGTCAGCACCGCGATCGGCTCCTGCGCGTCCGGATCGGCCGGCAGCCTCTCCACGCTCAGCTGGACGCGGGAGAACCATTCCAGGTCGTCTCTGCCGATCGGGATCAGCAGGCCCGGATCCGGCTCCCCGGTCTCGGGCCGGGCGGGGGGGCTGGCGTCGATCCGCTCCGCATCGCGGACCGCCTCGCGCCACGCGTCGATCTCCGCCTGGCGCGCTTGCCGCAGAGAGGCGTTGACGAGAGAGACGGTGATCTCGATCGGCGCCCCCTGGAGGAACCGCCACTCGCCGAGGCGGGAAGGGGTATACACGACCAGCTCGAGCGGCTCGTCCGCCGCGAAGGCCTCTCGCTCCACCGGGCTGGCGCCGAGGAATGGCGACCAGGCTCAGGACCAGCATCAGAGAGCGGCGGCGCGGTTGGTTTCTGGATTGAATCCTCATGACTGGAATCTCCTTTCTCTCCACACTAGTCCGTGTCGTCGATCTTCAGGTTCGCGGTGCAGGTAGGCTGGCCGGGGACGGAGCAGGTTCCGCCGTAGCCGACCGCCCGGGCAGGGAGCAGACCCCACCACGCGCTTCTCGAGGACCACCGCTCCGGGCGCCAGCGGCGCACGAGCGCCACCGACTGGAAGATCTCGTGGAACGGATAGGCCATGATGCAGTTCCGGTTCGTCGCCGCCGAGACCCACTGCCTGCGATCGGAGACCGGCCAGGCGTTCACGTTGATCCAGCCGTCTCCGCCGAGCGTGGGACGCCGGCTGATCCAGACGCGCCTCTGCGTATGGTGGCGCAGATTCGTCGCGTGCCCCATCTCGTGACCGATCGTGTCGTTGATCATTTCGGAAGCGCGCGCCTGGCCGTCGCTGGTGAACTGGGCGTTGAAGAACCGGTTTCTCGGGCGATAGCGGAACGCGTGGCCCACGCGGAGGGCGCAGCCCGCCTGGATGTTCGTGGAGTAGATCTCGACCCGCCCGTTGGCGCGGGGCGGACCGAAAGCGCCGCCGCTTCCTCCGTTGTTGTTGCGGGTCAACCCCCAGTTGCCCGGGTTCCCGTCCCCGCCGCCGACCGCGAGCCAGAGCCCGTGCTGGTCCACCTTGGTGTGCGACGTGCGGTTGAAGTTGACGATCCGCGGCAGCTTCGCGGCGTTGACCGTCCCCATCTGGTTGTCGTGGCGGGCGCCGTTCATCTCGTTCGCCGTGATGAAGTAGATCGTCGCGTTGCTCGCGGCATCGTGGGCGCCCCAGGCCGCGTTCTCGCGGTAGACGAACAGCTCCTTCAGCAGGGTCGAGAGCCGGTTGTGCGCTCCCTGGACGTGCGCGCCCCGCCATTCCTCGTACCGGGTCAGGCCGTCGCCCGTGCTGATGCAGGCCGGGTTCGGGTTGTCCTCGGCGTCCCAGCTCGCCGTGCTGTTGCCGTTGGACGTGTCCCCGGGCCAGGTGTCCTCGATGTCGTTGCCGTTGTCGTCCCGGGGGATCTTGGTCTTGGCTGGTCCGAGGGTGCAGGTCGGCTGGCCGCCCGGCTCCCGAGGGAGGATCGAGGTCGGCCAGGGTCCGCGGCATCCGCTCGCCGAGGCCTCGATGAACCCGAAGGCGCCGTGGTCCTCCGACACCACGGTGACCGTGGCCTCCGAGACGCAATCGATCGTCTCCAGGGAGGTCCAGTGATTGTGATCCCCGTCGCGGAGGTCGCATTCCTCGGTGGTCCCGCCGATGTAGGTGAACTCGCTGTTGTCCGCATGGTTGAAGTGGAGGTCGGTGGCGTCCCGGGTCCCGCGGTTGATGCTGTACCCCTTCTCCGTCGAGATGTCGGTCAGATCGAACTGGATGATCTTGGGAGGACCCGGAAAGATGCATTCCCCGCTGCGTGGATCGTACCAGTAGATCCTGGCGGTATAGGTCGTGGTGTTCCCGAACTCCGGCCACCACCCCGGAACGCTCTTCGTGATGTCCACGCGGGCGAACATGCAGAGGAGGTTGAACGAGAGGTCCGTCGGAACTCCGTAGATCTCGGAGATCGGGGTCCACTCCTCGATCCCCCACTCCGGCGCCCGGGTGTACCCCTCCTCGCCGTTCCCGTCGCCGGCCAGCCAGCCCCACTGATCCGGCTGGCACAGCCCGGCGGTGATGGAGATGGAGTACTCGACCCCCTCGTCCATCAGGAACTCGTCCGGGAGATACGCGCAGTAGCTCGCCAGGGTGACGTTGCCCTGAGGCTCCTGCCGCGTCTCGATGTAGTCGACGATCTCGACGCCGTAGACGTGCTCTCCCGGGAATCCCGCAGGGTCGCGGAGGTAGATGTCGATCCGGAAGAACTCGGGCGGGACCGGATCCCAGTCGCCGTGCTGGTAGATCCCGTACCAGCCCAGACCGATGAGAACGTCTCCGTTTCCCTGGAAGTCGTCGGCGACCTCCGAGAGGAAGGTGTTGCAGAAGTCGTCTTGTGCGATGAAGCCCCCGATCTCGTTCGGGGGTTGCTCGAGGCAGATCTCGCCTTCGCACCCGTAGGCGTCCCGCAGTCCGCCGGGGTTGCTGAGGGCTCCGAGTGGTTCGCGGGGGACCGCCGACGTCGCGCCGGTCGCCAGCAGGGCCGACAGCAGGCAGCCGAGAAGCGTGGCCGGCACGATCGACCGGAATCGGGGCTGGTGGCTCCTATTCGTCATGGTCGTCATCCTTTCTCCTTGAGGTTTGGGCTCGGATCGCGGCGGGCTACGGCCGGATCAGCAGGCCCACCGGCAGGGACTTCTGCCGGTGTCGTGCCATAGGGAGCCCCTTGCGGCCCGGAGAGGAAACTCATTGCTGTGCAGAGAGGTAGCCGGCCCCCCGGGCGGTGCACGGCCGGGCGCGGTGGGAGGGGCGGGGAGGCGCGGGCTCGTCAAGAGTGACGAGGAGGACTAATCCTCCGCATCTGCGGAGGTTATGGCCTCGTCAGGGGCGACGTGCGCTCCGATCTGGCGGAGACGACAAGCGATCAGCGGTACCCGGCCCGCAGAGCCCCCCAGGTCGTGGTGAGGACCGGCGTCGGCGGAGAGCACCCCTCGTCGAGCGCGCCGATGAGCCTGCAGTCGTCGCCGTTCGGGTGGTTGCCGGGCAGGCAAGGCGAATCGGCCCGGAGCGTGAAGTCCCCTTCCGTCGGACCGCAGAACAACGGATCCAGCGAGAAGTTGCCCTCGACCCCGTACTGGTCGGCGATCTCCTCGACCCAGTCCCCGCCCGTGTTCCCGAACAGATCGACGCAGGAGAGGTCCACCTCGCCTCCCCCGACCCCGATCGAGACGCATTCGTTGAACGCGACGATGGTTCTCTCGAAGCGCGCCTGCGCTCCAAACAGGAGCACGGTTCCGTACGGGCTCTCGTTCGCGACGATCGTGCAACCGCGAACGGTCGGCGCAGAGTTCCAGATCCCGACTGCGCCGGCGGCGGAGATCGCCGCACAACCCGAGAAGACGGAACGCCCAAGCCCGGAGGCCTGGAGTTCGATTACCGCGAATCGTAGCCGGGGCTTACGACCCGCTCATTTTGTGAATCAATGCGCAACTCGCCCCGGGGCGAGTTGTACGGAACTTCACAAGCGTCGGAACGAAAGTTCCTGATCGGCGTGAGAACCCAAAGATCGACCGGGCGACCCTCCCTCGCGGAGGGCCGCCCGGTTCATCGGTGGTCCTGATTCGCACATGCTGTCTACCTCACGATCTTCAGCGGCGTCTCCTCCTGTTCGTCGGGTCGATCGTCCTCGACCTCTTCCGTCGCGATGTCCGGTTCCCCGGAGCCTTCCGCCTCCTCCTCGTCGGGATCCGAACGGCGGTGCGGACGACGGAAGTACGCCTCCGCCCGCTGCGGATCGTCCGCGAAGAGGATCTGGAGGTTCCGGTAGCTGTTCCGGTAGGCCTTCAGCCAGACCAGCTTCTCCGCGCGCAGGAGAGACCACGCCTCCGCGCGGGCGAGCACGGCCGCCTCGTAGGCTTCGAGCGCTCCCTGCGCGGCGTCGCCCGCCGCGGCGAGCGGTTCCGCCTCACCGCTGAACGCCTCGTCCGCCTCTTCCTCGATGTGGGCCAGGAGGACCTTCACCCGATCGAGCTTCTCCTCGAGCGGCAGGTTCAGGACTTCCGAGAGGCCGTCCGGGAAGAATGCGCGAAACGTCGGCGCCTTGCGGTTGGTCTGGAGCTTCCGGCGGAGGCTCAGGAAAAGGTTCCGCACGGCGATGTTCAGCTTCTCCTCCTTCGCGTCCCGGACCGCCATCGCCACCATGGTCGCTTCGCGCGCCGCGGCATGCGTGGCGATCCTCCGCTCCAGCGCTTCCTGCGCCTGGCCGAACGCGGCGGCGCGTTCCGCCAGCTCCGGCTCACCCTTCAGCCGGGTGAGGTGGTAGAGACCGTATGCGCGTCGCATGGTCTCTCCGCTGTGGGTGCGACTGGGCGCTCTCATCGTCTTGCCTCCTTCGGTTCGTCCGGCGTGTCCTCCCCGTGATCGGCTCGGTCACCGGATCGGTTGCTCGTCCCTACCGCGACCGGGAGCTTCCATTCCAGACTTTTTCAAATGGCGAATGGTCGACGTTCGGCAAAAGGTGTGGTGTACCAAATCGTACATTCCGACGTTGCGAAACCGAGCATTGTGTACCTTCCGGGTCACCGCGACACCCCACTGTCATCGATCGCTGACGATTCCCGCGCAAAGGAGGCGCCGCGCCCGGTTGCTCCCGAGGGAGTGGCCGCCAGCATGATCCCGCCCCCCCTCGTTCCCGCGGGAGTGGCGGGTCGGAGAATCCCGGGCGGAGCTGTTCCCGCCGGAGTTCGGCGGCGCGGAAGCCGGCGCCGTCTTGTTCCCGCGGGAGCGTGTCCTCCCGGGGATCCGCGCCCGGCCGTTCCAACGGGAACACCTCGGCGCGAAGAAACGGGCGACCGTATTCCGGCGGGAGGGGAGCGGCGGAAGATTCGCGCCGCGCTCATTCCCGCGGAAATGGGTGCTCCCCGCATTTCGGTTCGAGCCACTCCGGCGGGAACATGGCGGCGTAGGGGCCATCGGCCGGGCGTCCCCGGCGGCGGAATCCCGCCCATACGAGGGGCCCGAATCCCCACGTACCCACCGGGAAGGCCCTCCGCGACGAATCATGCTAGAATTGGCTCGCGCGAAGTCTGCGCGGAAGCCGGTCTTGCGGCACGAGGACACCACAGCAGGCGCGCGGGACGATCCGTTCGCGGACCGTCGTGTCGCACCATGGGGATGGAAGCCATGACGACTCGATCCTCGAGGATTGCTCTATTGGTGAGCACCGCGCTCATCCTTGTCACCGGAGCGACGGCGCACGGATCATCTCCGGCGCCCGGCACGTTCCAGCCACCCTCGACCGATCCCGCTCCGGGACGGGTGATCTTCCAGATCACGCCGGCGGCATTCGACTCCGCCGACCATCGCCCGGAGCTCCACGCTCAGGGGCGAACCGGCCTGGCCGCCCTGGATCAGCGGCTCGCGGCGGCGGGGTCCCGTGAAATCGCTCCGGTCTTCAATCTGGAGATCAACCGCGAGGCGAAGAGCGAGGTCGGGCTCGACCGGATCTTCTTCGCCTTCTACGACGGCGCGATCGATCCGGAGACGCTGTCGGCGGATCTCGGCGCCCTTCCGGAGATCGAGTACGCCGAGCCCGACGGGATCTGGACGGCGTTCGAGGTCCCGAACGATCCGCTCTACCCCGACCAGTGGGCGCACGACAACCAGGGTCAGGCGATCGACTACTACGGGGATGAAGTCGGCACCCCCGACTGCGACACCGACACCGATCAGGCCTGGGATCTCGAGACGGGCGATCCGAATCTGATCCTCGCCATCATTGATACCGGCTGCGATCTCAACCATCCCGAATACAGCAGTCGGCTCGTCCAGGGTTACGACTTCGTCAACAATGACTGGGACCCGTCCGACGACGGGAATCACGGCACCGCTTGCGCCGGGATCGCTGTCGCGGCCGGCAACAACAACCAGGGGATCGCCGGCGTCGCGTGGCAGGTCAAGCTGATGCCGGTCAAGGTGCTCAACGGCAACGGCGGCGGAACCTGGACCGACGTCGCCGACGGGATCGAGTTCGCCGCCGACAACGGAGCCCGGATCCTCTCGCTGAGCCTGGGCGGTGGGCACAGCAGCACGGTCGAGAACGCCGTCGACTACGCCTACGGCCAGGGCTGCGCTCTCTTCTGCGCCTCCGGGAACGGCAACAACTCGTCGTTGAGCTACCCCGCCCGGTACAGCAACACGATCGCCGTCGGCGCGCTCTCCCCGTGCTGTGAGCGCAAGTCGCCGAACAGCTGCGACGGCGAGTACTGGTGGGGATCGAACTACGGCAACGGACTCGACTTCCTCACTCCGGGGACGCGGATCCACACGACCGACCGGCTCGGCGGCGCCGGCTATGGCGGCGGAGATTACATCAGCACGTTCAACGGGACCTCGTCAGCCACCCCGCACGCGGCGGGGATCGGGGCGTTGGTCTGGTCGGCGGATCCGTCGCTGAGCAACACCGAGCTGCGAAATGTCCTCCAGGCGAGCTGTGACGACCTCGGCTCCAACGGGTACGACCAGTTCACCGGCTACGGCAAGCTGAACGCCTACCTCGCCGTCTCCAGTGTCGTCCAGCTCGATGAAGGCGCGTGCTGCTATCCGGATGGATCCTGCCAGTATGTCGTCGAGTCCGAGTGCAACACCGGCGATTGGCGCGTGGGCGAAGATTGCAACCCCAACCCCTGCCCGCAGCCGATGGGCGCCTGCTGTTACGCCGACGGATCCTGCCAGTACGTCGTCGAGGACGAGTGCAACACCGGCGACTGGCGCGTCGGCGAAGACTGCGACCCCAACCCCTGCCCGCAGCCGATGGGCGCCTGCTGCTATGC
>WJJW01000415.1 GCA_014729455.1 Candidatus Eiseniibacteriota bacterium | reverse complement strand
GTCTACATCCCCCCCGTCGTCGATCTGATCGATCCGACCGACCTGTACGTGAAGGCGCCGATCGACGAGGCCGACGTGGAGCGGGTCCGGACCGGCCTGCCGGTCCGGATCACCCTGGACGCCTTCCGGGACCGCTCCTTCGACGGCACCCTGACCTACGTCGCCTCCTACGTGCAGACCACGCAGGAACAGAACCGCACCCTCCCGGTGGAGGCCGCGTTCGATTCGACCCGGCTTCCGGACAACCTGCTCCCGGGGCTCTCGGCCGACATCGAGGTGATCCTCGACGCGCGCGAGGACGTCCTCCGGATCCCGACCTACGCGCTGCTCGAGGGCGACGAGGTCCTCGTGGTGCGGGACGAGGAGCTGGTCGCGGTTCCGGTCGAGGTCGGACTGCGCAATTGGGAGACGGCGGAGATCCGCTCGGGGCTCGAGACGGGCGACCCGGTCGTCGTCTCGCTCGATCGGATCGAGGTGAAGGCGGGCGCACGCGCACGGATCGAGTCGGAAACCTCCCCGTGATCCAGCTCTCGGGAATCGCGAGGACCTTCCAGGTCGGAGGCCGGCCGGTGCGGGCCCTCCGGGGCGTCGACCTGACGATCGAGAAGGGGGAGTACGTCTCGATCATGGGGCCCTCCGGCTCCGGGAAGTCGACGCTGCTGAACATCCTCGGCTGCCTCGACCGTCCGACGTCGGGCTCGTACCGCCTCGAGGATCAGGAGGTGGCCGACCTCTCCGAGACGGAGCTTTCCCGGGTCCGCCGCCACAAGATCGGCTTCGTGTTCCAGTTCTTCCACCTCGTCGCCCGCCTCTCCGCTCTCGAGAACGTGGAACTGCCGATGCTCTTCGCCGGGATGGAGCCGGGCGAACGGCGCGAGCAAGCGCGGGAGACCCTCGTCTCGGTCGGCCTCGCCGAGCGGGCGGATCATCGCCCCGACCAGCTCTCCGGCGGCGAACGACAGCGGGTGGCGATCGCGCGCGCCGTCGTGCTGCACCCCTCGATCCTCCTCGCCGACGAGCCGACGGGAAATCTCGACACGAAGGCGGGCGGGGAGATCGTCGAGCTGATCGAAACGCTGAACGAGGGAGGGATCACGCTGATCGTCGTCACCCACGACCCCGAGATCGGTCGTCGCGCGCATCGGAGGATCCGCCTCTCCGACGGTGGGATCGCCGGGGACGATCGGGAGGGCTGAATGCGGGCGGTGGACCTGTTCCGCTTCTCCGCGGGTGGGCTCAGGGGGCACCGCCTCCGGACCGGTCTGTCACTCCTCGGGGTCGCGATCGGGGTCGCCTCCGTCGTGCTCCTCACGAGCCTCGGCGAGGGGGCGCGTCTCTACGTCACGGGCGAGTTCGCCTCGCTCGGGTCGAACCTCCTGATCGTCATCCCGGGCAAGACGGAGACCAGCGGCGCGGCACCCTTCGTCGGAAACGCCCCGAACGATCTGACCGTAGCGGACGCCGACGCGTTGCAGAGGACCATCCCGAGGATCCGCCGGATCGCGCCGATCTCGCTCGGGACCGCTCCGGCGAGCTTCGCCGGGAGGAGCCGGGACGTGACGGTCCTGGGCTCGACCACCGCGCTGCTGCATGTCCGCAAGCTCGAGATGGGGATCGGCCGCTATCTTCCGCCCGACGTCCACGACGCACCGGTCTGCGTGATCGGCGCGAAGATCCAGCGGGAGCTCTTCGGCAACCGCAATCCGCTGGGGGAGCTGATCCGCGTCGGGGAGAACCGGCTCCGCGTGATCGGCGTGCTCGCGCCGCGCGGGACGTCGCTCGGCTTGAACCTCGACGAGGTCGTCCACGTGCCGGTCGACACGGCGATGGAGATGTTCGACCGGACCAGCCTGTTCCGGGTCCTGATCGAGGTGCGCTCCCACCAGGAGATCGAGCCGGTGCAGGAGAAGGTGATCGCCACGTTGAAGGAGCGTCACGACGGCGAGGAGGACGTGACCGTCCTGACCCAGGACGCGGTCCTCTCGACGTTCGAGCAGATCCTCGGGATCCTCACCGCCGCCCTCGCCGGGATCGCGGCGATCTCGCTCACCGTCGCCGGGATCGGGATCATGAACGTGATGCTGGTCTCGATCTCCGAGCGGACGCGGGAGATCGGTCTGCTCAAGGCGGTCGGCGTGACCCGCCGGCAGATCGTGGCGATCTTCCTGATCGAGGCGGCGGTGATCTCGACGTCCGGGGGGCTGATCGGGCTCCTCATCGGCATCGCCGGCGGGAAGGTCCTGCTCACCCTGGTTCCCGATTTCCCCGTGCAGGCGCCCCTGTGGGCGGTCGGCGCGGCGCTGGTGGTGTCGGTTTCGGTGGGACTCCTGTTCGGCTGGATCCCGTCCCGCCGGGCGGCGCGGCTCGACCCGATCGAGGCGCTGATGAGGAAGCGGGCGTGACCTTCGAGGAGACGGTCCAGCAGGCGGGGAAGGCGATCCTCGGGAACCGGCAGCGTTCCGGCCTGACGATGCTCGGCATTCTGATCGGGATCGCTTCGGTGATCCTGCTCACGTCGATCGGCGAGGGCACGCGGCTGTACATCCTCAACGAGTTCACGCAGTTCGGGACCAACCTGGTCGCGATCAACCCCGGAAAGGTCGAGACGACCGGGATCCCGGGGGCGGTCGGGGGGACGACGCATCCGCTGACGATTTCCGATGCGATCGCGCTCGAGCGGGTCCGCGGCGTCCGGGAGGTCGTTCCGGTCGCGATGGGAACGGCGGGGGTCGAATACGCGGGCCTGGAGCGGAGCGTGTACGTCTACGGCGTCACCGCCCGGGCGCCCGAGGCCTGGAAGATGGACGTGCGGGTCGGCCGGTTCCTCCCCGACGGAGATCCCCGCTACGCCTCGCCGGTCGCCGTGCTCGGGCCGACGCTGAAGCGCGAGCTGTTCGGGGAGCGGAACGCCCTCGGCGAGCATGTCCGGATCGGCGGACAGCGCTTCCTCGTCATCGGGATCATGGAGCCGAAGGGACAGTTCCTCGGATTCGACATCGACGACTCCGCCTACATCCCGGTCTCGCTCGCCCAGCCGCTCTTCAACCGGGACGACCTGATGGAGATCGACCTTCTGGTCCACAACCAATCGATCATCGACACCGTCGTGGCCCGGATGAAGGACCTGCTGATCGAGCGCCACGGGGGGGAGGAGGACTTCACGATCACGACCCAGACCGGGATGCTGGAGACCCTGGACAACGTGATCCGGATCGTGAGCCTCGCCGTGGTCGGGATCGGCGCGATCTCGCTCCTGGTCGGCGCGATCGGAATCCTGACGATGATGTGGATCTCCGTCAGCGAACGGACCGCCGAGATCGGTCTCGCCAAGGCGATCGGCGCAACGCCCCGGCAGATCCTCCGGCTCTACCTCGGGGAGGCGGCGCTCCTCTCGACGATCGGGGGGATCTTGGGGCTGGCGACCGGCATCGGCCTGGCGCAGGCGATCCACCTCCTGGTCCCGGCCCTGCCGGTCCACACGCCGGTCGAGTACGTCGTCCTGGCCCTGGGGGTCAGCACGAGCGTCGGCGTTCTCAGCGGGATCTTGCCGGCCCGGCGGGCGGCGGCGATGGATCCGGTGGAGGCGCTGGCTGCGGAGTGAGGAGACCAGCGCTCGGCGGCCCGTATCAACGACGGACCATCGACGACTCCTCAGATTGGAGGGGGACTCGGAGTGAATTCCCAATGAACCCGTGTCGGTCAGACAGAATCAACTCTGGAGGTCATTGTATGAAAAGAGCTTATGGAATCCTGGCGGCGGCCGCCCTGATCCTGCTTCCCGTGCAGGCATCAGCGCTCGTCGAGCTCGATCTGGGTTTCGAGCCCGCGGAGGTCTGCCCCGGGGACGATGCGCAATTCTTCTTCTCGCTCGAGAATGTCGGCGATCAGGAAGAGATGGTGGCCCTCTCGGTCACCGTGAGCTTCGGCGACTACGTGATCGGACCACTGGAGGGACAGGTACCGCTCGCCGCCGGCGAGGAGGTCGCGCGGGAGTTCGGGATGCGGGTACCGCCTCCGGCACCTCCGGGTGTGCTTCGGATCGACGTCAGCGCGACCGATTCCGACGGAATCGTCGAGGCTGCGGCGGAGCTCGAGATCCTCGAGTGTCTGGGACCGGGAGTCGCGCCGGAGAAGGGTGCGAAGAACCTCCTCAATCAGATTCAGAAGTCGTTCCGCGACCTCGGAGTCCGGTAGGCGATCGACGAGCGGGGGCCGTCCTTTCAGGGCGGCCCCTTCCTCTCTCTCTCTCTCTGGAGCAGCGCATCATGAAACGCACCGATTCGTTCCTCCTGTTCAGCCTGCTCACGGTGATCCCCTGTTCCCTCGCTCTCGCTCAGGTCGAGACGCTGGCCACCTGGGAAGGGGAAGCCGAAGGCGACCAATTCGGGGTGGCTGTCGCCCTGGGGGGCGACTTCAACGGAGATGGGCGCGCGGACCTGGCGGTCGGAGCGAGCACGAACGATGAGGGGGGAGAGAATGCGGGGAAGGTCTTCCTCTATCTCGGCGGCACCCCGCCGGCCGAACTCCCGGCCCTCGAGCTGATCGGCACCACCGGAAGCTTCTTCGGCTCCGCCGTCGCCTGGGCGGGGGACGTGGACTCCGACGGCTACGACGATCTCCTGATCGGCGCCTACCGTGATGACGAGGGGGGGGTCAATGCGGGAAAGGCCTACCTGTTCCGCGGAGGAGATCCGCTAGACGGAACCGCCGACCTGGTCCTTCTCGGGACCGAACCTGGTGCCTACTTCGGCCGGGTCGTCGCAGGCGTCGGGGACCTCGACGCCGATGGCATCGACGACTTCGCGGTGGGCGCTCCACGGGCCGTGGAAGGGGAGACTCATCTCTATTTCGGGTCCGAATCACTCGACGGGAACGCCGACCTCGTGCTCCGCGGGGAGGCCGACGGTGATCGCTTCGGGAGCTCCATCGCCGGCATCGGAAACGTCGACGGACAGGCCGGGAATGACCTGCTCATCGGCGCCTCGCGGGCCTCTCCCGACCTGACCTGGCAAGGAACCGTCTCCGTCTTCTCCGGAGGAACGTCCCTCGACTCCATCGCCGACTGGAGCTTCTCCGGAGAAGGAGCCGGCGACCATCTGGGCCTCTCGGTCGCCGCCGCGGGGGACGTCGACGACGACGGTTTCGCGGACTTCCTGGTCGGAGCTCCGTACCGGAACATCGGACAATGGACCGACGCCGGAACGGCCTACCTGGTTTTCGGAGGCGATCCGATCGGCGCGTACGACGTCCGCTTCGAGGGGGAATCCACGGAGGAGAATCTGGGCTACGCACTCGTAGGTTGCGGGGACGTGATCGGGAACGGATTACCCGACCTTCTGATCGGGGCTCCCGGCTACGATGGCAGCCGAGCGGACGTCGGACGGGCGATCCTGATCCCCGGCGGCGATCCTCCGGATCCTGCCGATGCGATCCCCTTCGAGGGGGAGTTCTCGGACGACCAGTTCGGCTTCGCGGTTGCGGGGGATCCGTTCGCGGGTACGTCCTTCGCAGGAGCCCCGTCTCCCGATCTCCTGGTGGGCGCGTGGGGGTACGATCCGGCGGGGAAGTCCTACGTCATGGGGCTTCCCGGAGACGGCTCCTCGATCGAGCAGACGCATACCCAGGCATCGAGCGGTGAGCGGCTGCGTGTTCGTCCTCTCTCGAATCCGTCGGACTCGGTCCAGCTCCGGATCCAGCTCTCCGGGCGGCCGGAGCGCCGGGCGATGCTGCTCAGACTCGCGATCTACGGCAGCGATGGCCGTCGCTTGCGGACATGGAGCATCACGGATCCCGCCTCGTCCTTCCTTTGGAGCGCGGACCGGCACCTCGGCAACGGCCCGCCTCTCGCGCCCGGAATCTACTTCATCCGCGTCCATGGTAACGACGGCTCGCGAGGAGAGACACGGATCGTGCTCACGCGCTAGACGCGTCTCCTCGTGCTTCTCCGGATCCGTTCTCTTCGGGATCATCTCTGACCCGAGGCTCCTGCGCCCGGAACCATGAAGGCTGTTGTGGTATCCTCAAGGGGCGCACGATTGAAAAGGAGATGCAGCATGATCCGCCACCCGCTCTTCCCCGCCCTCGTCCTTCTGGCTTCCCTCGCCGGCCTCGCCTCCGCGAGCCCGGAGATCGTCCGCTCTCCGGCCGGGACGGCGACCATGGAGATCCTCCCGACCGGCGGGGACTTCCACCGGATCGTCGCCGACCTGCGGATCACGACGGCGCGTGGAGAGGAAACGCTCCTGCGGCAGATCGAAGGAACCGCATTCCTGATCAGCGACGTCGGTCGGGTCGTGGTCCTCACCACCGACCATCCCCGCGACGTCCCGAGCCGGATCCGGGTCTACGACCTCGACGGGCGGATCGTCGACCGGTTCCGGTGCTTCGCGATGACCGACCCGGCGCTCTCCAGCGACGGCGCGCGGCTCGCCTACCGAACGCGCGAAGGGGTCCTGCTGCGTGATCTCCGGACCGGCGAGACGATCCGGCATCCGAACCTCGCGCCGTTCGCCGCCGGGCCGGACGGCCGGCTCGCGGGGATCCCTCCGGGACGACCGGACCGGATCCAGGTCTTCGAGAACGGGCGCCGGACACGGACGATCCGTTGCTCGACGCGACCGGACAAGCTCGTCTTCGAGGGAGAGGAGCTCCAGATTCTCAATCGTGAGCGGGGACCGGCCCGGATGCGTCCGGACCGCGACCGGTCGGCCGCGGGGGAGCGGGAGACGATCCCCTGGCCGCTGGCGCCGAACGCGCAGCACCCGGTCGGCAACACCTACGGGGAGTACCAGAACTACGGCAGCGCGTATCTCCATCCGGGGCATGACGTCATGGGCGACCCGAACGAGCCCGTCTACGCCGTCGCCGACGGCGTGGTCAAGGCGATCCTCACGACGAGCGGCCAGTGGCACTGGCGGATCGCCGTCGGGGAACCGGGCAGCGGAACGACCCGCGGCCATCTCTACGCCCACATCGATGAGCCGAGCATCGCGGTTTCGGTCGGGGATCCGATCGTCGCGGGCCAGTATCTCGGCGACCTGGTCCCGTGGCCGATCTACGACTTCACGCACTGCCACTTCGCCGAGGTCGAGGACACGGGGACGGAGTGGTTCGGCGACTGGCTCTGCACCGGGAACGCGCACCTCGACATGGAGAACCAGACCGAGGTGGAGGCGCCGGTCTTCGAGCCGGCGGTCGGCGGCGATCTCCTCGCCTTCTGCGACAACCAGAGCTCGACCTACCGGGATCCCCACGCACTGTCCGGCGAGGTGGACATCGTCGCGCACGTCGGCGATCGGATCGAGTCGAGCTGGGTCTGCTCCGTGCAGGAGCTGCGCTACACGATCCACCCGGTCGACCGTCCCGACCAGCCGGTCGTGGACGACAAGCTGTCCGTCCGGTTCGACATGGCGCTCGACACCTACCAGAACGGCCCGATCGACCCGTTCCTGGTCGACCTCTTCTACAAGCAGGACGGCACCTGCCGGACCTACGGCGACTACGATCGCCGGGAGTTCTTCCATATCCTGACGAACTCGAACGGCGACGAGTCCTATGACGACCCCGATCTCTGGGAAGCCTGGGACACCAGCAACCTCCCGGACGGCCGATACGTGGTGCGCGTCACGGCGATCGACGTCGCCGGCAACGCGACCTCCGACTCGATGGTCGTGACCACGGCGAACGGCAATCCCTCCTCGGTCGACGAGATCGGGCGGACGGCGGCGCGGATCTCCCTGCAGCCGAACCCCGCGCTCGGCGGGACGACGATCTCCTGGGCGCCAGCGGGGAGCGATCCGACCGGACCGATCCGGATCGACCTGTACGATCCGGCCGGACGACGGATCCGCAGCCTACCGGTCGGGGCCGGCGCGAGCGCGACCGGCGGGACGACCTGGAACGGGCGAGACGATGCGGGCCGCCCCGTCGCGCCCGGCGTCTATCTGGTCCGCCTGATCCGGCCGACGGGAGTCGAGACCGCGAAGCTGCAGCTCCTGAGGTGATCGGTTCGCCGGATCGCCCCGGCCGAGGTTCTTCGAAGGTCGACAGAGGGTTGTCAGAGCGCAAAGCCGCCGCGGAGCCCGACCGCGTCCTTGACGCGGTACGGAAGGTTGGATCTGGCGAGGATGCGTCCCGGCGCCGGCACCGGACGGCGCGTCTGCCCTTCTGATACGCTCCGATCATGCTGCGACGGACCCATCGGATCCTGGCATTCCTGGCTTTCCTGCTCGGCGCGACCCTCCCCTCGGTGAGCGCCGCTCAATCGCTTTCCGCCGACCCCGCGTTGTACCGGGGGTGGGAGATCTCCGGTTTCGAGATCGAGATGGAGGACGTCGGGCTCGAATCGGATCTGAAGAAGGGTCTCGCGATGACCGGCCAGGGGATGCTCTTCTGGAAGGAGCACCCGCTGTTCTCCCCCGAAGCGTTCAATGGCGATCTCGAGCGGACGAAGCTCTTTCTCGCCCGGCACGGCTACCCTTCGGCCGAGATCCGGCCGCGCTTCGATCCCCGGACGAAGGACCGCGAAGTGAAGGTCCTCTTCGACATCGAGCTGGGACCGGCCGTCCGGCTGAGCGAGACGCGGACCGAGGCGTTCCCCCCCGAGCTCGAGGAGAGGGCGGCCAAGATCCTGGAGATCGAGAAGGGGGAGCGTCTGACCGATCGGCGGGTCGAGGGGCGGATGCGCGAGCTGCTGCGGATCCTCCAGGAAGGGGGATACGCGCGGGCACGGATTCGAGTCGAGATCGAGCGGCCGGCGCCGGAGGAGGCGCGGGTGCTTTACGTCGTCCGCGCCGGGCCGGTCTACCGATTCGCCCGGACGATCGTCCGGGGCGCCTCGGAGGACCTGAGCGAGGTCGTCCGGCGGTCCGTCGACGTCGAGGAAGGATCGATCTACTCCCCGGAGCCTCTGGAGCGGGCCGAGGAGAACCTCCGGACGCTGGATCTGTTCCGCCGCGTCCAGATCCACACCGAGGAGGTCGACGGAGACCGGTTGAACGTGATCGCCGAGCTCGCCGAGCGCCCCCCCCAGAGCGTGGATGCCGGCGTCGGATACTGGACCGTCGATCAAGCCCGCGTGTCGGCCACGTGGAAGCACCGGAACCTGCTTCGCGCCGGGCGCGGTCTCGCGCTGGAGGGATCGTACTCGCAGTTCCTCCAGACCGCCCAGGCGCGCGTCTGGAAGCCGGTCCTGTTCCACTCGCGCACGCGCGGATCGGTCGCGCTGCGCGGGCAGCGCGAGTCGGAGGAGACCTACCGTCTACTCGCCGGTGAGATCGAGGTGGCCGCGACGTACCTCCACTCGCTGAAGACCACGATGCGTCCGTCGATCACCCTCTCGGTCTTCGATCTCGAGGCGCGGACCGATTCGGCGGGGGCGTTCGACGATCCCGGGCCGAACCTGATCTCCTTCGGGTTCTCCTGGACGCGGAACGATCTGAACGACCAGCTCCAGCCGACCTCGGGCACGTTCGTCCTGCTCGGCACCGAATCCGGGCTCCCCGGATTCGAGACGACCCGCAACTATACTCTGCTGGAACCGGAAGCGACCGCCTACGTCCCGCTCATCGGCGGCCTGGTCTTCGCCTCGCACCTCCGGTTCGGATACGCGCTTCCGCCGAATCGCGCGAACGAGCTGTTGCCGAACAAGCGGTTCTACGCGGGCGGAACGACCTCGATGCGCGGCTACGAACGGCGGATGCTCGGTCCGCTCGACGCGAACGGGAAACCGATCGGAGGGATCGCCGAGATCGAGGGGGCCGTCGAGATCCGCTTCCCGATCTACTGGCGATTCGGCGGCGCCGCGTTCTGCGACGTCGGCCAGGTCTGGGCCGACCGCACGGCGATCCAACCGTTCGACCTCGAAGTCGCCGTCGGGCCGGGTCTGATGCTCCGCACCCCGATCGGTCCGATCCGGGCGGACGTCGGGTTCCCGGTCACCCCGGTCCCGGACGGGTTCCCCGAGACGCTGTTCCACCTCTCGGTCGGACAGGTCTTCTGATGAAGACCGCGCTGAAGATCCTCGCCTGGACCGTCGGCGGTCTGGTCGCGCTGCTCCTCCTGATCGTCCTGCTGCTCCAGCTTCCCGGCGTCCGTGGTGCGATCCTCTCGGCGGCGCTCCCGCGCGCCGAGCGGGCGCTGCCCGGACGTCTGACGATCGAGGAGGCGTCCTGGCCGGCGCTCGGACGGTTCGAACTCGCGGGGATCGAGTGGGTCGCCGGATCGGACACCCTCGCCGCTGCGGATCGGATTCTCG
>WJJW01000414.1 GCA_014729455.1 Candidatus Eiseniibacteriota bacterium | reverse complement strand
GTCCTCCATACCGTGCGCGAGAACTTGCTGGGCGGGGCGTTCCTGGTGATCGCCGTCCTGCTCGCTTTCCTCGGAGAGCTGCGGGCCGGCCTGATCGTCGCCAGCGTGATCCCGCTGTCGTTTCTCTTCGCCGGCACGATGATGCACCGGATGGGGATCGCCGGGACCTTGATGAGCTTCGGCGCGCTCGATTTCGGGCTCATCGTCGACAGCTCGGTGATCCTCGTCGAGAACGCGGCCCGCCGCCTGCGCGAAGCCCCGATCGGGGCGAAGGTGACCGACGTCGTGCGCCGGGCGGCGGTCGAGGTCCGCCGTCCGACGCTGTTCGGAGAGCTGATCATCATGATCGTCTACCTGCCGATCCTCACGCTCGAGGGGATCGAGGGGAAGCTCTTCCGCCCGATGGCGCTCACGGTGATCTTCGCCCTCGTCGGATCGATGATCCTCTCGCTGACCTTGATGCCCGCGATCTCCAGCCTCATCCTCCGTCGCGGCCGGCAGCCGAAGGAGACGCTGCTCCTGCGCGGCGTGCGCCGGCTCTACCGGCCGGTCCTCGGCTGGGCGCTCGGCAATCGAGCCTGGGTCCTCGCGGCGGCCGCGGCTCTCGTGATCGGCGGCGGGATCCTCGGGCTCCGGCTCGGTTCGGTCTTCGTCCCGCGGCTGAGCGAGGGCTCGATCGTCTTCAACACCGTCCACGCCACGGGGATCACGCTCGAGGAAGCGGTCCGGCTCTCCGCCCGGATCGAGACGCTGCTTCTGGAGCGGTTCCCGGACGAGATCGAGCACGTCTGGTCCCGGACCGGGACGGCGGAGGTGGCGACCGATCCGATGGGGATCGAGCTGACCGACACCTTCCTGATGCTGCACCCGCGCGAGGAGTGGACGCGCGCGGAGACGCAGGAGGAGCTGGTCGGGCGGATCGAGGCGGAGCTGGCCGATCTCCCGGGAATGCGGATGGTCTTCACCCAGCCGATCGAGATGCGGATCAACGAGATGGTCAGCGGAATCCGCAGCGACGTGGGGATCAAGCTCTTCGGCGACGACCTCGACCTGCTCAAGGAGAAGGCGGACGAGATCGCCGGCGTGGTCTCGGGGATCCCGGGCGCGGCCGACGTGGTGGTCGAGCAGGTCACGGGGCAGCCGATCCTGGAGATCCGTCCCGACCCCGATCGGCTCGGGAGACACGGGATCGCTTCCGAGCGGGTCCTGGACGCGGTGGAGGCGATTGGGGGAGCGGAGGCGGGCCAGATCCGCGACGGCCAGCGCCGCTTCGCGATCGCCGTCTGGCTGGGGGATCGCTATCGCACCGATGCCGACGCGCTGGCGACCGTCCCGATCGCCAAGCCGGGCGGGGGAACGGTCCCGCTGGGCGACCTGGCGGCGATCACGCGCTACGAGGGGCCTGCCACGATCACGCGGGAGTGGTCGAAGCGGCGGATCGTCGTGCAGGCGAACGCCCGCGGGCGGGACGTCGGATCGTTCGTGGAGGAGGCGCAGGAGGCGGTCGCCGAGCAGGTCGTGCTTCCCGCCGGCATGTTCGTTCGCTGGGGCGGGCAGTTCGAGCACCTCATCCGGGCGCGCAACCGGATGGCCGTCGTCGTTCCGATCGCGCTGCTCTCGATCCTGCTGCTCCTCTACGTGACCTACGGGAGGTGGCGGGACGCGCTGCGCGTCTTCACGGGCGTGCCGTTCGCGGCGGTCGGCGGGGTGATCGCCCTGGCGCTGCGGGACATGCCGTTCAGCATCTCGGCGGCGGTCGGCTTCGTCGCGCTCTCGGGGGTGGCGGTCCTGGGCGACATGGTCCTCGTCTCGTTCATCCGCCAGGAGCTGGATCGGGGCCGCGACGTCGCCGAGGCGGTGCGGGCGGCGGCCGAGACGCGGCTGCGCCCGGTGCTGATGACCGGCCTGGTCGCCAGCCTCGGGTTCCTGCCGATGGCGCTGAACACGGGGATCGGCGCAGAGGTCCAACGGCCCCTGGCGACCGTGGTCGTCGGAGGCATGCTCAGCTCTACGGTTCTGACGCTGGTCGTGCTTCCGGTTCTGTTCGTGGCTCTTCGCCGCGGAACAGGCCGACCAGATCCTCGAGGATCCGATAGAGCGTCGGCACCAGGATCAGCGTGATCGAGGTGGCGAACAGGACGCCGAATCCGAGGCTGATCGCCATCGGAACGAGGAAACGCGCCTGGATCGAGGTCTCGAAGATCATCGGCATCAGGCCGAAGAAGGTGGTCAGGGAGGTCATCAGGATCGGCCGGAAGCGGCGCTGCCCCGACTCGACGATCGCTTCTCCGAGCGGCATGCCCTCGCGGCGCGCGCGGTTGATGAAGTCGATCATCACCAGCGAGTCGTTGACCACGACTCCGGTGAGCGCCACGATCCCGAAGGTCGAGATCATGCTGAGGTTGTAGCCGAGCAGCAGGTGCCCGCCGATCGCTCCCACGACCCCGAACGGGATCGCGCTCATCACCACGAACGGTTGCAGGAAGCTGCGGAACGGGATCGCGAGCAGGCCGAAGATCAGGAACAGGCCGAACCCGAACGCCTGCAACAGGCTCTGCATCGATTCGCGCCGGTCGCGGCTCTGCCCTTCCAGGTCGAAGGAGAGGCCGGGGTAGTCGGCCTCGAGGCGCGGCATCACGCCGCTCTGGAGGTCGGCGAGGATCTCGTCCGGACTGGCGAGGTCGCGGTCGACGCGCGCGGTCACGCTCACGACGCGGCGGCGGTCGGTGCGGTTGATCGTGCTGAAGCCCCGTCCTTCACGGACGTAGGCGGCCTGCCCGAACGGCACTTCGCGCCCGTCGGGGGTCCGGATCCGCATCTGCGAGATCGTCTCCAGGTTTCGCCGGTCCGATTCCGGATAGCGGACCATCACCTTCACCTCTTCACGCCCGCGCTGGATCCGCAGCGCCTCCGCCCCGTAGAAGGCGGCCCGGACCTGCATGGCGAGATCCCGCTCGGAGATCCCCAGCGAGGCGGCCTCCGGCCGCAGGCGAAGCCGCAGCTCCCGCTTCCCCTCGGTGTGGCTGTCGCTGATCTCGCTGGTCCCCGTGTACTCGGCGATCGCCTCCTTCATCCGGTCGGCCGCCTCGAGCAGCACTCCGTAGTCGGCGTGGGACACCTCGATCTGCATGTCGGGACCCGAGCTGACCAGGTCGGCGCTGAAGGTGAGCTGCTCGACCCCGGGGATCGGACCGACCCGCTCGCGCCAGCGCGAGGCGAACTCCGTGCTGGAGATCGTTCGCTTCGACGGGTCGTCGAGGAGCATCCGGACCTGGGCGAGGTTCGTCGCGAAGGTGCCGCCTTCGCCGCCTCGCGGGCCGCCCCCCCGGCCCCCGAGATGCTGGCCGAGCAGCGTGAACCGATGCCGCAGGTTGCTCTCGCCCTCGCGACGTCCGGCATCGCTCTGCTCGAGGATCTCGCCCCCGATCCGCTCGATCCGTTCCGCATAGTCGCGCGTGGTCTCGAACGGCGTCCCGGGCGGGAGCGTCAGCGTCGCGATCACCTCGTCCGCCTCGATCCGCGGGAAGAAGAGGAACTTCACGTATCCCCCGGCGACGAACCCGATGGCCAGGAACAGGAACGCGAGGGCGATGGCCAGGGTGGTGTACCGGTTGCGGAGCGCCCGCTGGAGGGTTCCACGGTAGGTCCTGTCGATCAGCCAGCGCACGAATCGGTCGAACCGGGCGCGCCTGCG
This sequence comes from Candidatus Eiseniibacteriota bacterium, assembly GCA_014729455.1. Taxonomy (GTDB): domain Bacteria; phylum Eisenbacteria; class RBG-16-71-46; order CAIMUX01; family VGJL01; genus WJJW01. The sequence continues at coordinate 1,828 of WJJW01000414.1, read as the reverse complement.
CTCGATCCGGTCCCAGATCGGCGCGCGGCTGCGGACGATGTTCCCCGAGAGGTGCGACGGGAGGACGAAGAACGACTCCACGAGCGAGATGATCAGCACGGTGATGACGATCTTCGGGATCACCCCGAGAAAGGCTCCGACGAACCCGCCGACGAAGAGGAGCGGCCCGAAGGCGGCCATCGTCGTCAGCCCCGAGAACGTGACCGGGAGAACCACCTCCCGGGTGCCGTCGATCGCGGCGAGCAGGAGCGGTTTGCCGCGCCGGTAGTGGACGAAGATATTCTCGCCCACGACGATCGCGTCGTCGACGACGACGCCGAGGATGATCAGGAAGGCGAACAGCGAGATCATGTTGATCGACGTGTCAAGGGCGGGCAGGAACAGGATCGCCCCCAGGAACGAGATCGCGATCCCCATCGCCACCCAGAACGCGAGCCGGATCTCGAGGAACAGCGCCAGGATGATCAGGACCAGCAAGAGCCCCAGCGCGCCGTTCTTCATCAGAAGGTCGATCCGCTGTTGCAGGATGATCGACCGGTCCTCGTAGACCGCGATGTTCAGGCTCGACGGCAGCTCCTCGTTGCGCCGCTCGATGTAGTCGCGCACGGTCTCGGAGACGCCGCGGGGGGTCTGGTCTCCGACCCGGAACACGCGGATCATCACGGCGGGCTTGCCGTCGAAGCGGACCTCCTGGTCCACCTCCGCGAACCCGTCGCGGATGACGGCGATGTCCCCCAGGAAGACGCGGCGCCCGTCGGGTCGGGTGAGGAGCGCGAGCGTGTCGAACTCGGCGGCGGTCTCGCGCTTCTCGGTCGTCCGGATCAGGACCTCGCCCCCCTCCGACTTGATCGAGCCGCCTGCGAGGTCGAGCGACGCGCTCCGGACGATCCCCGCGACCCGATCGAGCGTCAGGTTGTACTTCCGGAGGTTCGCCTCGGGGATCTCGATCGAGATCTCGTACGGGCGGACCGCGGCGAGCTCGACCTGCGTCACGTCCTCCATCGCTTGCAGGTCGTCGCGGATCCGCTCCGCCCGTTCGCGCAGGGACCGTTCGCTCGCGTCCCCGTAGACGACGAGCGTGATCACCTCGTTGCGGTTCGACGCCATGGCGATCACCGGACGCTCCGCCTGCTCGGGGAACGTCTGGATCCGGTCGACCTCGCTCTTGACGTCCTGGAGGACCAGGTCGGCGTCGGCCCCTTCGATCACCTCGACGCTCACGTTGCCGACCCCTTCGGTGGCGACCGCTCGGACCTGCTTGACGTTCTCGACCGCGCTGACCGCCAGCTCGATCGGCCGGATGATCCCGTCCTCGACCTCGGAGGGGGTCGCGCCCGGATAGGCGACGGTGACGTTGACGATGTCGAGATCGAACTCCGGGAAGACCTCCTGCTTGATCGAGCGGCCCATCAGGAGCCCGCCGATCAGGAAGACCAGCATCAGGATGTTGGCGGCGACGTGGTTGCCCGCCATGAAGGCGATCGGGCCGCGCCGCTGCTGGTCGTCGGTCTTCACCGGAGGGTGTCCGATCCCGCGGCCGTCACCCGCAGCTTCATGCCGTCCGCCGCACCGGCGATCGGGGTCAGGACGATGCGGTCCCCGGCCTCGATCCCCGATTCGATCAGCGCCTCGTCGGAGGTCATCCGCAGCAGGTCGACGGTGCGGATCTCGAGGGTCGTGTCGGGTGCGACGACCCAGACGGTGGAGTTCTCATGGACCGCCGCCCGCGGGATCGCGATGGTCCGATCGATCCGTTTCCCTTCCAGCAGGATGCGGACGAAGCTGCCGATCGCCAGCTCCGGCCCGCGGTCGGACCGCGGCTCGAAGG
>WJJW01000413.1 GCA_014729455.1 Candidatus Eiseniibacteriota bacterium | reverse complement strand
GGTCACGGGACTCGGCCTGAAGGAGGCCAAGGAGCTGGTCGACAACGCTCCCAAGCCGCTCAAGGAGAAGATCGGCAAGGACGAGGCGGAGAGCATCAAGGAGAAGCTCACCGAGGCGGGAGCCACTGTCGAGATCAAGTAGCCATACCGGCGAAGGGGGTAGAGCTTGATGGAGTTGGTCGAGCGATCGACGCGAAACTTCGGTAAGATCAGCGACCGCTGGGCCGTTCCGATACCCAACCTCCTGGACGTTCAGATCAACTCGTTCCAGAAATTCCTCCAGGTCGACGTGCCGATGGAGGAGCGGAAGAACGAGGGTCTCCAGGAGGTCTTCAACGCCGTTTTCCCGATCACCGACTCGAGGGAGATGTACTCCCTCGAGTACGTCGGCTATGAGATCGGGGATCCGAAGTACAGCGTGGAAGAGTGTCAGGAGCGGGATCTCACGTTCTCCGTGCCGTTGAAGGTGCGGCTGCGGCTGCGCGTTCGCGAGGAGGTCGACGGCGTCAAGCGCGACAAGTCGATCCAGGAGACGGAGGTCTACCTCGGCGAACTGCCGATGATCACCGAGAAGGGAACCTTCATCATCAACGGGGCGGAGCGCGTGATCGTCAGCCAGCTCCACAGATCCCCGGGTGTCTTCTTCGACAACATGATCCATCCGAACGGGAAGAAGCTCTACTCCGCGCGGATCATCCCCTACCGGGGTTCCTGGGTGGAGTTCTCGATCGATGTGAAGGACATCATGTACGTCCACATCGATCGGAAGCGCAAGCTGCCCGCCACCGTGCTGCTGAAGGCGCTCGGCATCGTCTCGGACCAGGACATCCTCGACTTCTTCTACGAGAAGGAGTCGGTCAAGCTCCCGAGCATGCAGTCGAAGAAGGTGCAGCAGCTCATCGGCCGCGTCGCCGGAGAGGACATCGTCGAGACGGAGACGGGCGAGGTGCTCCTCGAGTGCAACGAGGAGCTCACCGAGGAGAAGCTGAAGAACATCGCGAAGGCGGGGATCGAGAAGGTCCAGCTCTACGTGATCCCGCTGCAGGAAGACGCCGACATCATCCGCAACACGTTGAAGCGGGACAACTGCGAGAGCGAAGAGGACGCGCTGACGAAGATCTACGGGCTCCTCCGCCCGGGCGAACCGTCGCGCGCCGACAGCGCTCGGGAGATCCTCTCGCGACTCTTCTTCAACCCCAAGCGGTACGACCTGGGGAAGGTCGGCCGGTACAAGCTCAACCAGCGGCTCGACCACGAGAAGCTGCTCGGCGGCCGCGAGGTGATGAAGCGGTGGTCGCTGGCGGTTCCGCCGCTCGACTGCCCGACCCTCTGCAAGGAAGACTTCATCTCGATCCTGCGATACCTGCTGATGCTGCGGATCAGCGAGGAGGGAGGCGAGGTCGCCGAAACCGACGACATCGACCATCTCGGCAACCGGCGCGTCCGGTCGGTCGGCGAGCTGCTCTGCAACCAGTTCAACACCGGTCTGGCGCGGATGGCCCGGATCATCCGGGAGCGGATGTCGCTCCAGGAGCCGGAGTCGGTCACCGCGTACGACTTCATCAATGCGCGCACCATCTCCGCGGTGATCCAGAGCTTCTTCGGATCCTCGCAGCTCTCCCAGTTCATGGATCAGACCAACCCCCTCGCCGAGCTGACGCACAAGCGGCGTCTCAGCGCTCTCGGCCCGGGAGGGCTGACCCGGGACCGGGCCGGCTTCGAGGTCCGGGACGTCCACTACACCCACTACGGCCGGATGTGCCCGATCGAGACGCCGGAGGGGCCGAACATCGGGTTGATCTCCTCGTTGTCGACGTATGCGCGCGTCAACGAGCTCGGCTTCCTCGAGACGCCGTACCGGAAGGTGAAGGACGGCATCGTCCAGAAGAGCAACATCGAGTTCCTCTCCGCCGACCAGGAGGACCAGCACGTCATCGCCCAGGCGAACGCGATCACGGACAAGAAGGGGGCGTTCGTCAAGGATTCCGTCGCCTGCCGGTCGCGCGGGGAGTTCCCGCTCGTCGCCCCGAACCAGGTCCACTTCATGGACGTCTCGCCGATTCAGCTCGTGAGCCCGGCGGCGGCGCTGATCCCGTTCCTCGAGCACGATGACGCGAACCGCGCCCTGATGGGATCGAACATGCAGCGGCAGGCGGTTCCGCTGTTGATCACCGACCCTCCGCTGGTCGGCACCGGGCTGGAGGAGAAGGTCGCCCGCGACTCCGGCGCGCTGATCCTCGCGAAGCGGGCCGGCACGGTCGAGAACGTCAGCGGGGACACGATCGTGGTCCGGCCGGACGGGGTCGACCAGAACGTCCAGGACTTCACCGAGTTCTCGGGCTACGACGTGTACACGCTGCAGAAGTTCCGCCGGTCGAACCAGGATACCTGCATCAACCAGCGACCGATCGTCCGGGAGGGCCAGAAGGTCGCCGCGGGGGATCCGCTGGCGGACGGTCCGGCGACCGCCCGCGGGACGCTCGCGCTCGGTGCGAACGCGCTCGTGGCGTTCATGCCGTGGGGCGGCTACAACTTCGAGGACGCGATCGTGGTCAGCGAGGGGTTGACCAAGCGCGACATCTTCACCTCGATCCACATCGAGCAGTTCGAGTTGACCGTACGCG
>WJJW01000412.1 GCA_014729455.1 Candidatus Eiseniibacteriota bacterium | reverse complement strand
GGGCGCGCTTGCGCTCCTCGAGGGAGGGACGGTCACGCTCGGGGATCGGTCCGCCGATCTCCTCGAGCCACCGAACCGCGGCGCCGAGGATCCGTGCCGCCCAGGCCGCACCGCCGCGAATCCGGAGATCCCCCATCATCTTCAGCGCGGTGGCGACCATCCGCCGGTCGCCGATCCGGTCGAGCGTCGACAGACTCTCTCGAAGGAGCCCGAAGGCTTTCCCTGGCCGGTCGGCGCGCGCCTCGAGATTCGAGAGGTTCGCCAGGCAGAAGGCGACGAGTCGGTCGTCGCCGATCTCCCGGCAGAGAGCGAGGCACTCCTCGTGGTACCGGCGGGAGGCTTCGAGATCCCCCTGGGTCTCGGAGATGTTGCCGAGGCCGTTCAGGGCGGTGGCGACGTCGCGCGGCGTGCCGATCCGGCGTTTGATCGCCAGGCTCTCCTCGTAGTACCGCCGCGCCGTGGCCAGCTCCTTGCGCCGCATCTCGCAGACGCCGAGGTTCGTCAAGACCTGCGCGACGAACCGCTCCTCGCCCAGCTCCCGGTAGATCGCCAGGCTCTGTTCGTAGAGTCGGATCGCCTCGTCTTCCTCGGCCCGGTTCGAGGCGACCACGCCGAGGGAGTTCAGCGCGCGGGCGATCCCTTCGCGATCGCCGATCCCGCGGTAGAGCTCCAGGCTCTCCTCGAGGAGCGATACGCTCCTGCGGTCTTCCGACTGGTGGGACGCGAGGGTCCCGAGCTGATAGATCGCCCCGGCGAGAAGCGGGGGCGGGATCCCCTCACGGGGCAGCGCGAGGAACGCTTCCAGCCGCGCGATCCCCTCGCGTTCGAGGCCGCGGATCGTCCAGAACAGCGACATCCTCTGCGCGATCTCCAGGCCGTCCGATCGCGCGCGCCGTCCGGCGGCCGTCGCCGGTCGGTCGCGAGACGCCGCCAGGCATCGGTCCAGCACGGCCCGGACGTTGTCGAGATCCCGCTCCAGGCCGGCGAGTCCCTCCTTCTGGTCCCGGCCCCCGAGCTTCGCCCCCTCGCTCCGGACGAGATCGAGGAAGAACGCACGGTGCGCCTGCCCGAGGCGGTTCCGTTCCCGTTCGGTGGTCTGCTCCTCGGCGAACTCGCGGACCATCTCCAGCATCCGGAAGCGAATCTCGCCGTCACGCTCTTCGCCCTGCAGCAGCGAGACCTCGCGGAGCTGCTCGAGCAGATCGAGGGCGAGCGGCTCTCGGAGGATCTCCTCGGCGGCCTCGATGCTCCAGTCGCCGCGGAAGACGGAGAGCTTGCAGAAGAACCTCCGCAGGTCGGCCGGCAGGAGGCGGGCCGACCAGTCGATCGCCGAACGCATCGCCCGGTGCCGGCGCGCGACGTCGCGGCGGCGCGTCGTGAGGAAGTCGAGCCGCGCTTCCAGCCGCTGCAGCATCCGGGACGGCGTCAGGACCTGCGAGCGCGAGGCCGCCAGCTCCAGCGCCAGCGGGATCCCCTCGAGCCGCCGGCAGAGAAGAGCGATCGCCTCGGCGTTGCGCGCGCCGATCCGGAAGTCGGGGCGCACCGCCTGCGCGCGGTCGACGAACAGCGCGACGCTCTCGATCTCGGCCAGCGCATCCGGAGCGAGGTGCGGGCGCGGCAGCTCGAGCGGCTCCAGCTCCAGGACCTGCTCCCCGGTGATCTGCAACGGCCGGCGCGAGGTGGCGAGCAGGCGAACGGTCGGCAGCTCCTCGAGCATCTCGCGGACGATCGCCGAGGCGTCGGGGAGGAGATGCTCGACGTTGTCGAGCAGGACCAGCGCCCGCCGCTCCCCCAGGGAGGCGGCCAGCGGTTTCCAGAGATCCCGCCCCCTGCCCGGCGGGATCCCGACGGCCCGCGTGACCGCTTCGGCAATCCGACCGGCGTCGGTCAGATCGGCGAGGGGAACGAACCAGACCCCGCCGGCGCAACCCGGCAGGAGCGTCCGCGCGACCTCGAGCGACAGGCGCGTCTTCCCCGCACCGCCGGTTCCGAGGAGCGTGACCAGCCGATCTCCGTCCGCGGCGAGCCGGCGGCGCAGGCGCGCGGACTCCTCGATCCTGCCGAAGAAGCGGTTCGTCGCGGTCGGGAGGTTCGTCCGCGGGGCCGGCGGAGCGGAGAGCGGCGGATGCTCCCCCGCGCGCGATCCGGCCGGGACCAGCTCGAAGACCCGTTCGGCGGTCCGCCCGTCGCGAACGTGATAGAGCCCGAGGTCGACGAGCTGGTCTCCCGGGTCGAGGTCGTGGCGGACCAGGACCGCGGTCGCCTCGGAAACGAGGATCCGCCCGGCGGCGCCGGCCTCCAGCATCTTCTCGGCGTGGCGGACGAGCGGCTCGAGGTCGGCGGTCCGCGAGGAGGGGAGGTCGCCGGAGTGGACCGCGATCCCCGGCGCGGTCTCCTCCCGATCGCGGTGCCGATGGACCGCGGCGCGGAGCGCGTCGCCGGCGCTCGTGTGCACGGCGACGTGCCGGCCCGATCCGGTCCGGACCCGGACCGCGCCGGAACCTTCCCCGCGCGGGCGGCGGGTGGGACCCGGTCTCTCTCCGGCGAGCACGAGGCTGACG
>WJJW01000411.1 GCA_014729455.1 Candidatus Eiseniibacteriota bacterium | reverse complement strand
TCCCACGACCCGCTCGATCTCCGCAGCGGGATCCGCGCCGCCGGGCTGCGGATCCGGCTGTCTCGGTTCGCCCTTCCCCACGTCCACCCTCATCGGCCGCGGCTCCGCACGGATCGCCGGCGCGGATCGAACACGGCCGCCGCCAGCGTACTCCGGGCCGCCGAGGCGGTCAATTCGACCCCGGCTCGGCGAAAGCAGCCGTTGGATCGATCGCGGGCGACCGGTAGACTAGGGGGTTTGAAAATCGGGAATCTCCCGAAGGAAAGGACCTTGCCCGATGGCTTCAAATCGCAAGGCGGAGAAGACCGTCTCCGCCGAGTCGTCCGATCTCGAGCGACGCGACCTCGCGCTGTACGAATCGCTCTGGATGATCCGCGAGTTCGACCAGCGGATCTCCGGCCTCCACAAGCAGGGCAAGGCGCTCGGCGGCGCCTACTCCTGCCGCGGCCAGGAGGCGATCCAGGTCGGCGCCTGCCACGTGATGCACGACGGCGACTACATCTTCCCGATCCACCGTGACCTCGGCGTGTTCCTCCTGCGGGGGATCCCGCCGCGGACCCTGATGGCACAGATCCTCGGCAAGAAGGACGGTCTGTCGGGGGGACGCGACTCGTTCCTCCACAGCGGCGATCCGGCCCGGAAGGTGATCGGCGCGACGAGCATGCTCGGGGCGACCTATCCGGTCGCGACCGGGGTCGCCCTCGCCTTCAAGATCCGGCGGCAGCCGAACCTCGCGATCGGCCTGCTCGGCGAGGGGGCGACCAGTCGCGGCGACTTCCACGAGGCGCTGAACTTCGCGGGGATCCACAAGCTTCCGGTCCTCTACGTCATCGAGAACAACATGTACGCCTACTCGACGCCGCCCCGCCTGCAGATGCCGACGAAGACGGTCGCCGAGCGCGCCGAGGCGTACGGCATGCCGGGAGTCCGCACGAACGGCAACGACCTCCACCGGGTCCTCTCGGTGATGGAGGAAGCGGCGGACCGCGCGCGCCGGGGCGAGGGACCGACCTTGATCGAGTGCCTGACCTACCGCGTGCACGGCCACTCCGAGCACGATCCGGCGAAATACCGGAGCCAGCAGGAGTGGTTCGAGTGGGCGGCTCGCGACCCGATCGAGCTCTACGAGCTCTACCTCCAGAAGCGGGATCACGACGTGCCGAAGGTCCGCGAGGAGGTCCGGGCCAAGGTGGGCAAGATCGCCGACGACGCGATCGAATACGCCCAGGAGGCCGCGAACCCCGAGGGGGCCGAGGCGCTGGAGCACATCTGGTCGCGCAGCTCGCGCAAGCCGGAAGAGGAGAAGGAGGCCGAGGAGCTGGACATCGCCGTCCGGCTGGAGCACGGCGAGTACCTCGACGCGCGACCGGGACTGCCGGTGCGGACCGAGGTCCCGGAAACGATCATGCCGGGGGTCCTCCCGGACCGGAGCGAGCAGGACGAAGCCGACGAGGGGAAGGACCTCTCGACCTACATCGAGGCGATCCGCCGCGGGCTCGAGGAGGAGATGGATCGGGACGAGAACGTGATCCTCCTCGGCGAGGACATCGGTACGCTCGGTGGCGCTTTCGGCGCCACGAAAGGGCTGATCGACACCTTCGGGGCCGAGCGGGTCATCGACACGCCGATCTCCGAGTCGCTGATCGTCGGAGCCTCCGTGGGCGCCTCGATCGCCGGCATGCGGGCGGTGGCCGAGATGCAGTTCGCCGACTTCATCAGCTGCGCCTTCGATCAGATCGTCAACACCGCCGCGACGCTCAGCTACCGCCACGCGGGCCGGGTCGGCGCGGCGATCGTGGTGCGCGCCCCGGCCGGTGCGCGGATCCACGGCGGTCTGTTCCACTCGCAGAATCCGGAGTCGTTCTTCCTCTCGACCCCGGGGATCAAGATCGTCGCCCCGGCGACCGCCGCGGACGCGAAGGGGCTGTTGAAGTCGGCGGTCCGCGACGACAACCCGGTGATCTTCCTCGAGTACAAGTACCTGTATCGCCGTGCGAAGGGGGAGCTGCCGGGACCGGACACGACGGTGCCGATCGGCGTGGCCGCGCTCCGCCGGCTCGGCAAGCAGGTGACGATCCTCACCTACGGGCCGACCCTGCCGTTCTGCCTCGAGGCGGCCGATCAGCTCGCCGGCGAGGGGATCGAGGCGGAGGTGATCGACCTGCGAACGATCAAGCCGCTGGACATGGAGACGATCCGGATGTCGGTGGCCAAGACGCATCGCCTGATGATCGTCCACGAGGACCGGCGTTTCAGCGGGCTGGGCGCCGAGATCAGCGCCCGCATCGGCGAGGAGATGTTCGACCAGCTCGACGCGCCGATCCGGCGGGTGGCGACGCTCGACACGCACTACGCCTTCAGCGCTCCGATGGAGGAGTTCATCCTCCCCGACACGGAGAAGGTCGTCGACGTCGCGCGCTCTCTCGTTCGGTTCTGATGCGCGTCCTGGCGGGAGACGTCGGCGGGACCAAGACGCTCCTGGCGATCTTCGAGAAGGACGCGGGGCGCCCGCGCGCGCTGCACGAGCAGCGCGTGCGCAGCGACTCGAAGGAGAGCCTCGGCGCCATCGTCCGGGCGTTCCTCGAGGAGAACCCGACCGAGGTTGCGGCCGCCTGCTTCGCGGTCGCCGCACCGATCGCCGGGGACCGGTTCCACGGCCCGAACCTCCCCTGGTCGATCCCCGTCCGCACCTTCGGCGCCGAGATCGGGATCCAGCCGGCCGAGGTGATCAACGACTTCCGCGCGGTCGGCTACGGACTGACCGTTCTCCAGGACGACGACCTCGTCGTTCTGCAGGAAGGCAAGCGGCGGGAGCGCGGGCCGATCGCGCTGCTCGGCGCCGGGACCGGCCTCGGCCAGGCGTTCGTGACCTGGGAGGGGGACCAGCCCCGCGCGCATCCGTCGGAAGGCGGCCACACCGACTTCGCCCCGCGGAGCGATCGCGAGCACCGGCTGCTCGCCGCGCTCCGCCGTCGCTTCGGGCGGGTCTCGTGGGAGAGGGTGGTCTCCGGCCCGGGGCTCGTGAACCTCTACCGATTCCTGGTCGACGAGGAGAAGGTCCCGACCGCGTCCTCGGTCGTCGAGGAGATGAAGCGCGACGACCCGGCCGCGGTGATCTCCCAGCGCGGCCTGGCCGGCGATGACGAGGCGTGCGTGGCCGCACTGGATCTCTTCGCCTCCGCCTACGGGGCCGAGGCCGGCAACCTCGCCCTGACGAGCCTCGCCACCGGCGGCGTCTACGTCGCCGGAGGAATCGCCCCGAAGATCCTCGAGAAGCTGAAGGACGGCACGTTCGTGCGCGCCTTCCGCGAGAAGGGGCGTCTGGGGGAGCTGCTCGCGTCGATCCCGGTCTCGGTGATCGTCAACCCGAAGGTCGGCCTGCTCGGCGCCGCCGTGCACGCGTTCGAGCTGGTCGAGGCCCGATAGCCCGGGCTCTGGACTCCTCCGTCGCCCGCGGCGACGCGACCCCGTAGAGGGTGTCGCGCTCCCGGTCGGCGGGTCACCCGCAGGCCTCATGGACGCGAATCATCGGAATTCGCAACACCATCGTGCAGGACGACTTCGGCATCGATCCCGAGGAATCCTGATGCTGTCGAGCGGGAGATCCCGCTCCCACCGAAGCGGATCGCGCTGCTCATCGACGGATCGGCGCCTCATCTCCGTGCATCCGCCCCCTTCACCAAGGCGCCGAAGCGGCCGGAACGGACGATCGATCCACCCCAAACGGCTGCGGCCCTCCCCCGATCACCTCTCTGCGGGGATCTCGAGGCGGAACAATCTGAACGCCCCGGGCGCCCGGTTCGGAACGCGCCGTCCTCGTCCGCTGGCATCCGTCCCCCTCCGGCGGACGCGAAGCGTCCGGTCTTCATGCCTCTCGCGCGCCCCGCTGTTCCCGCGGGAACAGGCGCGCTTGGGATCCCGGAGAAGGCCATTCCCGGGGGAACGGGCCCGCGGAGCGTTCC
>WJJW01000410.1 GCA_014729455.1 Candidatus Eiseniibacteriota bacterium | reverse complement strand
TGCTCGGTCCCATCGACCGTCCAGCCGCTGTCCGCGACCGCCGGGACCACGCACCGCTCGGCACCGAGCCGGTCGATCCGCTCCCGCGCCGTCTCCCCGAGGCCCAGGAACCAGGTCGGAACGGCCGGCGGGTCGGCTTCGAGATCGACCTCCCGTTCGTCGAGCATGCCGATCCGCGCGCCACTCCCCCACTCCTCCGCGACGGCCCGGTACGCCTGCCGCTCGGCCTCCGGGAGCCCACCGGCGATCACGACGAGCGCGGTGTCGGCGCCGAGCAGGCGGCTCAGCGCCGGGGGGATCTCCGCGGGATCGATCCGACGGAGGAGATCGTAGTCGGGATCGACCTCGATCCACTCGGGCGGCTGCCGGATCTTGAAACGGATCGTCGCCTCCTCGCCGGTCAGGTCGACGTGATCCTTCATCCGCGCCCGGCCCCAGCCGATCGCGACCGTGACGATCAGGTCGTACAGATCCGGTTGCGTCTGCGCGATGGTGACCTCGAAGGAGGGGTGGCGCCTGCCCGGCACCTCGATCAGCCGGTGGCTGCGGATCTCGAGCTTCGGCGCGCCGGCACGGTCGATCCACTGCTCCTTCCACTGCAGCATGTCGCGGGGCGTGTAGCGGTCGAAGGTCGCGAAGAGATCGTCCCAGGAAGCGTGGTGGTACAGGTTCTGATAGTAGAACTCGCGAAGCGCCTCGTAGAACTTCCACTCCCCGAGCGCGCGCCGGACCTGGTGGAAGACCATCATCGACTTTCCATACCCGATCGCCTGGGTGGCGAAGTCGTGGCGCTGGCGGAACTCGCGCAGCGGGAAGTCCTCCGGCTGGCTGACGTAGTCGGCGTATCCCTGCAGCATCGAGCGCCGGTAGGCGGCCGCCGCCTCCGGACTCTCCTGCTCCTTGTACAGATAATCGGCTCCGTAGGCGGTGAGCCCCTCGCACCAGTTCCCGCTGTGGTAGTCGACGAACACCCCGTTGCCCCACCAGTTGTGGAGGATCTCGTGGCCGTAGGAGGTGTCGAGGATGAACGGCAGACGGATCACGCGATTTCCGAGGAGCGTAAACGAAGGCATGCCGAAACCGGTCTGCCAGAAGTTCTCGACCATCGCGAACTTGGCGAACGGATACGGACCGATCTTCTCGCCGTAGAAGTCGAGATACCGCTTCGTCCCGTCCAGGTAGCGCCGGCACAGCGCCGAGTCGGTCTCCGCGTAGGTGAACGTCATCACCTCGATCCCCTCGTGATCCTCCCGGCGCAACGTGTACGGCCCGGCGACGAAGTAGATCTCCTCCATCGTGTGCGGGCAGTCCCAGAGGTTCGTCCGCTCGCCGCCGGCGACCCGGCTGTCGACGAGCCCGCCCTGACTGACCGCGTGCCAGTCGGCCGGCGTCGTGAAGGTGCCCCGGAAGCTGAACCGCTCGAAGGGGCGTTGCGGCGTCCAGAAGGTCCCGGAGCTCAAGAAGGCCCCCCGCGGATCGATCAGCCCGGAAGTGGTCTCGAATCCGCGCGCGTACTCCGACTCCGGGGGGCGGAGCGAATCGTAGACGGTCCCCGCGTAGGAGACGACGACCCGCAGCTCCTCGGGCCACGCGGCGTCGCCGTCTTCCGGCCGGAGCGTCACCTGCCGGGTCCGGACGTACCCCTCCAGCTCGTCGTACGGCGGGGATTCCCACAGCTCGCGCGGCTGGATCCGGCCCTCTTCATGCACGATCGCGCTTCCGATCCCCTCGACGCTCCTCAGCTCGAGAGTCTTCGCGAGGAGGAACGGAAACCCCGTCCGGCCCGGAGTCCCGGGCTCGTGGACGATCGTCAGGGTATCGACGACCTCGAGGAACGCCGTTTCCGGATCGATTCGCGCCGCGAGCGCGTGGTGCGAGATCGCCCCTCCGGACGGGTTGTCCGCCGCGCCGACCGACCCCGCCGCCAGGGCCGTCGCCAGGGCGAGCCAGAGACCGACAACCCCTCTGCTGACCGCTTTGTTCACCTTCTCCTCCCTTCTCCGAACTCAACGGTAGCACGAGCGGGCCGCGTCCGCTGCCGGCCGGTCTGTTACCATTCGGCCTGCCGGATCCCGAGGCGGGATCCGACGCGAAGGAGGCGCAGCATGGCCGAAGAGCGGATGGAGATCCTGCGGAAGATCGCCCGCGGCGAGATCAGCCCCGAGGAGGGGGAGCGTCTGCTGCGGGACCTGGATGCGCGCGAACGGGCCGAACAGGCCGAGGAGCCGGGGCGAAGCTGGACCGACGGGGCCGCACAGGCGTTCCAGGATCTCGGCGACTCGCTCCGCCGCGCGGTGGACGACACGGTCGGAGCCGCGCAGCGGATCTTCGACGAGCACCGACCGGGGACCGAGACCGTCGCGATTGAGGGCCGCGCGTTCCCGATCGATCCGACCGGCCGGCTGAAGGTGCAGCAGGCCGTTCGGTTCAGCTTCGGGGGCGGCTCGAAGGGGGGGAACGTCATCCTCCGTCCGGGCGAGGCGGGCCGCGTCCGGATCGTGCGGGGCGAGGCGATCGAGGTGCACCGCTGCGATGACGAGCGGATCCTGACCTGGGCGAAGGGGAACCTGGAGCTGGAGATTCCCGCCGAGATCGCGGGCCTGGAGGTGCGCAGCCTCGGGGGGGATCTGGAGGTCGTCGATCATCCGGGACGGATGGACCTCGAGTCGCTGGGCGGCGAGCTTCGGGTGCGCGGGGTGCGCGCGCCGTTCCGGCTCCGGAGCCTCGGCGGCAAGAT
>WJJW01000409.1 GCA_014729455.1 Candidatus Eiseniibacteriota bacterium | reverse complement strand
GAGCGCGCGCAGCCGCTCCCGTTCGGTGTGAAACGAGGCGGCCGTGTTGCCGAGACAGAGCACCGCGTCGTACGGCCCGCCGGGAACCGGCGCCGATCCGGTGAGGTCGTGGACCCGGAACCGCGCGCGCAGCCCTTCTTCCTTCGTCCTCCTGCGCGCCTCGCGGATCATCCCGTCCGAACGATCGATCCCGTCGGCCCGGATCCCGCGACGCACCAGCTCGCGCAGGTGGTGCCCCGCCCCGCACCCGGCGTCGAGAACCCGTTCCGCCCCGATCGCGCGGAGGTGCGGCTCCAGCGCGTCGACCTCCGCCCGGATCCGCCGCGGATGCGCGAGCAGGTCGTACCCGCGCGCCAGCCGGTTGTACAACCGCTCCCCCTCGGAGTGCCGGCCGTTCACTTCGCGGTCCCCTTCCGCCGCGGGGCGGCCTTCGTCTTCTGCGTCTTCTTCCCCGGCCGCGCCGCCGCCTCCTCGCTCCGCAGCGCCTCCCAGTCCTCGAGCAGGATGTCGTAGTAGATCCCGTCGACCCACTCCCCCTTCACCAGGTGCGCTTTGCGGAACACGCCGCCCCGCCGGTACCCCTGCTTCTCCAGCGCTCGCATCGACGCCTCGCTCCCCTCCAGGGCGAACGCATACAGCGATCGCAGCCCCAGCTCGCCGAACGCGTAGTCGAGCAGGAGCTTCTTCGCCTCGGTCCCGTAGCCCTTCCCGCGCAGGGACGGGGGGCAGATGAAGCTGCCGGTCATGGCCCGCCGGTGGATCCAGTCGATCTCGTGCAGCCCGACGCTTCCGATGTGCTTCTGGTCGTTCTTCCGCTCGATCGCCAGGGCGACGTCGCGCCGGGTTCCACCGTCCGACAGCGACTCGATCCACTTCTTCTCCTCGCGCACCGACATCGGGAACCGAACGAGAAGGTACCGCCGGATCTCCGGATTGTTGATCCAGCGCGCGTAGGTCTCCGCGTCGGACTCCTCGATCGGTCGCAGCAGGACCCGCTCGCCGATCAGAAACGGGTTCGTCATCGCCCCCTCCTTCCTTTGGAAGGACCCATCATGCCACCGGGAGCCGGCTCACTTCCAGGGCTCGCCGCCGCGCCATTGCTCCCAGAGCCTCCGGAATCGCGGGGCGTAGATCCGCTCGTAGAGCGGAACGTTCTCCGGCTGCAGCGCGCGGATCTTGCGGCGCAGCGCCGACGCGGCGATCTGGACGTCGATCAGCGGAAGGTCGCTGAAGAGGATCAGCGCGCAGATCCGCTCGGCCTCGCGACGGATCTCCGTCGTCGTCGGATCCTCGTGCGGCCTGGCGCGGTCGCGTTCTCCGGACATCGTCCCATCGTAACACCCGCATCCGGTATGGTCGGACGCGGAGGCGGACATGGTCGGGCGCAAAGGCGATCGGATCGCGAACGGATCGCGAAGGGAGGAACGCATGCAGAGCAAATCGAAGGGGGCAGCCGAACCGGTCCCCTTCCGCTGGGGACTCGAGGGAACCGTCGAGGTCTTCGACCTGGAGAGCGCCGCGCTCAAAGGCAACCCGCTCGGGGATCCGCACGTCCGGCCCGTCTACGTCTACCTGCCGCCGGAGTACCGCGCCGATCCGGGCCGGCGGTTCCCGGTCATCCACTATCTGACCGGCTTCACCGGAACCGGCGGCATGATGCTCAACCTGACCTCCTGGGCACCGAACCTCCCGCAGCGGTTCGAGAAGCTGCGGGCCGGCGGCGAGGCGGAGCCGGCGATCCTCGTCCTTCCCGACTGCTTCACCCGCCTCGGCGGCAGCCAGTACCTCGATTCGAGCGCGACCGGCCGGTACGAGACCCACCTGATCGAGGAGGTCGTTCCGGAGATCGACGCGCGCTACCGGACCCTCGCCGACCGTGCGCACCGCGGCGTGATGGGCAAGTCGAGCGGCGGCTACGGCGCCCTCGTCCAGGGGATGCGGCATTCCGATCTCTTCTCGGCGATCGCGTGCCAGAGCGGCGACATGGCCTTCGAGTACTGCTACCTTCCCGACTTCCCGAAGACCGCCACGGCGCTGTGGAGGCACGGTGGGCTGCTCCCGTTCCTGCGCGCGTTCGAGGAGCGCGAGAAGAAGAGCCAGGAGATGATGACCGCGATCAACGTCATCGCGATGGCGTCCTGCTACTCGCCGAACCCGGACCGCCCCGGTCTCGGCTTCGACCTCCCGTTCGACGAGGAGACCGGCGCGCTGCGCGGCGAGGTCTGGGAGCGCTGGCTCGCGCACGATCCGGTCCGGATGATCGAGGAGCGGGAAGAGGCCCTGCGCCGCGCCGCGCTGCTCTTCCTCGACTGCGGGATCCGCGACGAGTTCAACCTCCACGTCGGCGCGCGGATCTTCCGGCAGCGGCTGCGGGAAAAGGGGATCCCGCACGTCCACGAGGAGTTCGACGACGGGCACATGAAGATCAACTACCGCTACGACCGCTCGCTGGCGCTGCTATCGCGGACGCTCTCCGAGCGGGACTAGACGGACACGCGCCCGACGCCCCGGCGGCGACCTCTAGTCGCGCCGGTACCGGGCCTTCGCCTCCCCCCAGTTCGTCTCCCGCTCCGAGCTGGACGGCGGGCACTCGTTCGATCCGCCGCTTCCCCAGCGCGCGGTCCCGAAGCGGTCGACGGCGTCTTCGGTCGCCGGCTGCCCCCGGTCGACGAAGACCGCCCGCCCCAGAACGGGGTCTTCCGTCGTGGAGAAGAAGTCCCCGCTGCTCCCGGCGACGGCGAACCAGCAGAGCGGGACGACCCGATCGGTGGCCGGCGGGTCGAGACCCATGTAGACGCTCGTGCCGGCCGCGGGCCACCCGTCCGAACCGAACCCGAGGATGACCGGTGCGCACCAGTCGTAGGCGAGAACCGCTCCGCCCGGGAGAGAATGGTCGATCCCGAACTGGGCGACGCCCACCTCCGGGCTCGCCGCGCTCGGGAACGCGGCGAGGACCCAGACGATCGGGTTCGCTCCGCCGTCCGGGATCTCGACGTCGGGGTTCGCCGCTGCGCAATCGGACGGCCGCGCGAGGGCGGAGCCGCAGTCGGGCGGGCCGCTGGAGTAGACGAGGCCCGGGTCGCTGTGGACGATCAGCGCGCCGTTGGCGTTCCGGCCGGCCTCCGCCGATCCGAGCGCGATCCCGAGCGTTCCGCAGATCAGGATTCCGAAGAGCGACGTTCGCAGCATGGGGCACGCTCCTTGTTCCCGCGCGAAGGACCGAAGGCGCGCACCGGGACGGAGGCGCCGGCCGGCGCGCGGTCCTACCAGTACTCCTCCGTGTGGAGATCGCCGGTCTTGCGGCCCTTGTCCCGGACGAATCCGCGCTCGAGCAGCTTCTCCTGCGCGGCCTCGATCATCGCCGGGTTCCCGCAAAGGAAGACGTGGAAGCTCTCCGGAACGACCTCCAGGCCGGTGTGCTCCTCGATGATCCCGCTGAAGAGGACGTCCTGCAAGTAGCCGCTCGGCCCGTTCCAGGACGGATCGTCCCCCGGCCGGGAGATCACCGGCAGGTAGCAGACGTTCGAGCAGTGTCGGGCCAGGCCCGCCAGCTCGGTCCGGTAGCCGAGATCCCAGGAGTACCGCGCCCCGTGGAGGATCACGAACCGCCGCGGTCCCCCGCAGACCAGCTCGCTGCGCAGCATGCTCATGTAAGGCGCCAGACCGGTGCCGGTCCCGACGAGGAGGACGTGATGATCTTGCGGGACCCGCGCGAGGGTGAACATTCCGGTCGCCTTCGGTCCGATGTAGAGACGGTCCTTGATGCCGAGATGGAAGAGGCGCGGGCTCAGCTCGCCGCTGCTGACGAGGGTCAGGTAGAACTCGACGTATTCGCCCGCCTTGCTCGAGGAGGCGATCGAGTAGGCGCGGCGAATCATCTTGTCGGGATCCGCCCGTTCCTGCGGCTCCTCCTCGTCCGCCTCCATCACGCGCGGCTCCTTGCGCTTCAGACCCAGGACCGTGTACTGGCCCGCATCGAAGGAGAAGCCGCGGTCGTCGGGGACGACGCGGAGGATGACCAGACCGGGCGCGATCTCCACCCGTTGGACCACCGTGGCGTTGTAGTCGAGCGCTGGCACCGTCCCTCCTCGATCCGGATGGTGCCCGTCGCCGCGACGGTCGTCAAGACCGCCCGCCGGCGGAGCGGCCCGCCGCTTCCCACGCCCCCCGCCCCCGCGTAGACTCCGGAACCGACGCGATGGCGATCCCGCAGCACCAGCACGGCTCCGCGAGCGCGCCGCCTCCGACCTTCCTCCTCGGTCCGGCGGGATCGGGAAAGACCGCGCTCTGTCTCGAACGCCTGCGCGAGCACGAGTCGAGGGGTGAACCCGCCCTCGCCCTGGTCCCGGAGCAGACGACCTACCTGACCGATCGCGCCCTCCTCGAGCCGCCCGGTCCGCGCGCGGCGCGGCACGTGCGGATCCTCTCCTTCCGCCGGCTCGCACACCTGCTCGAGCCGGAGGTGGAGGCCGACCGGCCGGTCCTCGATCCGGCCGGGCGGAGGATCCTCCTGCGCGCGCTGGCCGGCCGGCTTCCGGAGGAGATCCGCCGGCCCTGGGAACGGCTGCTCGACCGGAGCGGGTTCCTGGAGAGCCTGGCCGGCCTGCTGCGGGACCTCCGGTTCGAGGCGGGACCGGAGGGGAACG
>WJJW01000408.1 GCA_014729455.1 Candidatus Eiseniibacteriota bacterium | reverse complement strand
TTCTTGGGGTGGCCGGAGACCTCGCACCAGGCGTCCCTGCATCCCCGCTTGACCGGCCCCCCCGCCATCGGCGACTCTGAATGCACCGAATCCGGAGGGCTGTATGAACTTGTTCGCCTTAGTCGTCGGCGTGGTCGCGGGATACGCGATCAAGCTGGGCTTTGACCGGAGGAGGATGGTGATCGACCAGGGGAACGTACACGCGATCGAAGAGAGCTTCGATCCGCACTACCAGCATCTGGATCACGAACACGATCCCGAATCTCAAGAGTGGTGAGCAGCGGCACGGAACAGAACGATCCGTCCAGGCACGGTACGATCGCATACGGTAGACCGACGAAGAATCCCCTGGAGTCCTGTCCTCTGAAGTCCCGGTTCCCGTCCCGCCTCCCGGCTCTACCCTAGCGCCGGGTCCCGACTTCCCGCGCCCTCGAAACGAACCGATCCGTCCCCCGTCTTCCCGCCTCGATCCCGCCTCCCCTCGGCCGCTCTCTGCGGGTCGCGGTCGCGCTCGGTCCGGAACGCCCGAGCGAGTCCCGGATTCGTTGGCATCACGGGAGATCGGTTGCTAGGCTCAAGCCGCTCCGATCGCGCGGGCGAGGGGGAGGATGGCACCGACAGCACGGACGTTGCACCGTTATCCATGGGGCGCCGCCATCTTGGTCGGCGTCCTTGTGCTGGCGGCCCGAATCCCCTGGTTGCACCGCCTCGGCCTGCACTGGGACGAGGACATCTCCTCTCTCGCCGCACGCGGGATCCTCCAGACCGGGTTGCCGACCTTCCTCTCCGACCGGCTCTACTGGCGCGCTCCGCTCTACCACTATCTCGTCGCGCCGTTCGTCGCTTCCGGGGTCGACTGGGTCCCCCGGATCCTCTCGATCGGGCTCGCCGTCCTCTCCGGATTCCTGATGATCCGGCTCGGGCGGCGCGTCCTCGGGGACCGGGCGGCGCTCATCGGCGCGCTGCTGTTCGCGATCTCGCTGGTGGAGATCTCCCTTTCCCGCCAGATCCGGATGTACGCCCTGTATCAGCCGCTCGCCCTGCTCGCCCTCTACGCGCTCTACCACCTCTGGAGGAGCGGGGAGATGCGCTGGGCCTGGCGGTCGGCCGGGCTGATCCTGCTGTCGATGACCACGCATCAGCTCGGCGCCACCCTGGCGATCCTGTACATCCCGCTTGCGGTCCACGTCACCAATCGCCGCGCCCGAGCGTTCTGCGCGGCGGCGGTTCCGGCGTTCGTCGGGCTCGGCCTTCTCCAGCGGAGCCTGATCCAGTCGACCTTCGCCGGGGAGCGGGCGGGGATCGTCGAGCCGCTCCTCCTCGCGGACGCGCTCGTTCCTGAACGATTGCGCGTCCTGATCGGGGGGGATCCGCTCTTCCTCTCGCGCGAGGTCCTCGGCGCGGCGGCGGCGCTCGGCTTGATCGCGCTCGCCGCGCGCGCCGGGGTCCTGCTGGGGCTCCACGGATCCCGCGGGCAGCCCCGGTTCCTCCGTCTCGCCGGGATGTTCGGCCTGACGCTCGCCCTCGGTGCCGCCGGGGGCGCCCAGATCGGCGTGGCGCTCGCGATTCTCTTCCTTCTGATCCTGCAGCGGGAGCGGCTGTTTCCGCAGCGGCGCGGCGCGCACGCGCTCGCCGGGGGGATCCTCCTGGCGCTCGCGGCCGGCATCGGCTGGCTGATCCCTTCGCTCGCCGGCGGCTACGCCGCGCAGGACTACCTGCTCGGGGTGCTGCGGGTTCCCGGGAGGTTCCTGCAGACCCTCCTCTGGCCCCCCTTCATCGGATGGATCGGCGCGGTCGTCGTTCTGGCCGTCGCGGCCCGCGCCTGGAAGGGGCGCGCTCCGGGCGGGATCCTGTTCCTCGTGATCGCCCTTTCCTGGTCGATCGTCGCCCGCAGCATGATGAGCTCGGCGGTGCAGACCCGCTACCTGACGGAGCTCTGGCCGCTCTGGGAGCTGGTCGCCGGCTACGGGATCGTGGTGTTCCTCGGCGCCTCCGAGGGGAGCGAGGCGGGATCGCTGCGGCGGAAGCTGGGTCCCGTGACCGGGATCGTCCTCGTCTTCGCCGCGCTCCTGCTCCCCGGGACCGGCGTTCGCCAGACGATCGCGTTCCTGAGCCGGAACCACGGGGAGTCGGTCTACGCCGGCTACCAGCTCCGGACGATTGTCCCGGATCTCCGATCGGCCGGGGAGTGGCTCGAGCCCCGCCTCGCCCCGGCGGATCGGGTCGTCGCCACCGACTGGTTGACCACCTACTTCTACGTCGGACGTGTGGACGGGTGGCTGCGGAGCCAGACCTACCGCTGGCAATCGGTCCGGTCCGGCGGGGTCGTCCGCGACTGCTACATCGGCGCGGAGGTGGTCCCGACCCTCGAGGCGTTGCAGGCGTTTCTCGAGCGCGGTCCGACGTGGGTCGTCGTGCAGGGGACCGAGATCGCGCGCGAGGAGACGAACATCACCCCGGAGATCCGGGAGTGGCTGCGGGATCGGGATCCCGCGTGGATCGCGGAGGAGGGGCAGACGCGGGTCTACCGGTTCGGTGCGGATCGACCCGTGCTCCAGCTTCCCGGAGAGCCGGTCGACGTCTCGATCACCGCCGGTCCCCCGATCGACACGCCGGCTCCGTCGAGCGCTGCGGTTCCCCGCTTCGGAACCGCGGAGGTCGTGCTCGATGCCGGCCGGACCTTCGACGCCGCGTCGGGGACGCCGAACCCGTTCGTCGGCGTCGCGCTCGAGGCGACGGTCACCGCGCCGAGCGGGCGCGCGCGCGAGGTCGCCGGCTTCTTCGACGGGGACGGCCGTGGAGGGGCGCGCGGGTCGGTGTTCAAGCTGCGGATCTGTCCCGACGAGGCCGGGCCCTGGCGATGGGAGACGCGCAGCGACCTGCCGGAGCTGGACGGACGGCGCGGCGCGTTCCTCTGCGAGGGGGGCCTGCCCGGACGGTTCGGGCAAGGGCCGCTCGTGGTCGATCCGGAGCATCCCCGCGCCTTCCGGCTCCGCGAGGGGGATCC
>WJJW01000407.1 GCA_014729455.1 Candidatus Eiseniibacteriota bacterium | reverse complement strand
CGGTCGGCGCGACCCCGGCGGTCGCCGCCGCGTTCCTCTTGCTCGGCGGCGCAGTCGGCAAGTCGGCCCAGCTCCCGCTGCAGACCTGGCTCCCCGACGCGATGGCCGGTCCGACCCCGGTCTCCGCGCTGATCCATGCCGCCACGATGGTGACGGCGGGCGTCTACCTGATCGCCCGGATGCATCCGCTCTTCGAGCTCGCCCCGGCGGCGATGACGGCGGTGGCGGCGATCGGCGCGGCGACGCTGCTGATCGCCGGCTTCCGCGCGCTCGCGCAGCGCGACATCAAACGGGTCCTCGCCTACTCGACGATCAGTCAGATCGGCTACATGTTCCTGGCGCTCGGGGTCGGCGCCTGGTCGGCGGGCATCTTCCACCTGATGACGCATGCCTGCTTCAAGGCGCTGCTCTTCCTCGGGGCCGGCGTGGTCTCCCTGAGCCTCCATCATGAACGGGACATCTTCCGGATGGGGGGGCTGCGGCACCGGATTCCGGTGACGTTCTGGACGTTCCTGATCGCCGGCGGCGCGCTGGCCGGCTTCCCGTTGATCACCTCCGGCTTCTTCAGCAAGGAGTGGATCCTCACCGAGGCTTGGATCGCTCCGCACGGCTCCCCCTGGCTCTGGGCGGCGGGGATCCTCGGGGCGCTGGTGACGGCGGTCTACACCTTCCGGCTGATCTTCCTGGTCTTCTATGGACCGGAGCGGGGCGAACCGCACCGCGTCGCCGACGCGCGGATGCTCGGGCCGCTGGTCGTCCTCGGCGCGCTCTCCGTCGCCGCCGGCTGGCTCGAGATCCCCTCGACACTCGGCGGGTTCAAGCCGTTCGGCCACTTCCTCGAAGGGACCTTCGGCGCGCCGGCGCCGCACCACGCCGGTCTCGGGCTCGAATGGACCTTGCTCGCCGTCGCCGTCGCCGCCTCCCTGTTCGGGATCCTCCTCGCCTGGCTCTGGTATCTGCGGCCCGAGCGGCGGCGGGGCGAGGAGCGCGACACGCCGCTCGTTCCGGCCGCGGTCGCGCGGTTCTGGCGCGCCGGCTGGGGGTTCGATGTCCTGTACGACGTCCTGTTCGTCCGCCCGCTCGTCGTGACCGCGCGGGCGTTGCGCGGGGATGCGATCGATCTGATCTACCGCGGCATCGTCTCGGTGATCGCTCTCGCCAACCTCCTGCTGCGCACGACGCAGACGGGACGTCTGCGCTGGTACGCCGTCGCGATCGCCGGCGGCGCGGTCCTGGTCCTCTTCCTGGTGGTGTTCCGATGAGCCCG
Organism: Candidatus Eiseniibacteriota bacterium; assembly: GCA_014729455.1. Taxonomy (GTDB): domain Bacteria; phylum Eisenbacteria; class RBG-16-71-46; order CAIMUX01; family VGJL01; genus WJJW01. The sequence goes on along the minus strand of WJJW01000407.1, from coordinate 6,449 downwards.
CTGCCGCTGTTGATCCTCGTGCTGCTCGCCGGCGGCCTCTTCTCCTGGCTGGCCGGAGACCGGCGGCCGCGGCTCTGCCGGTGGATCGCCGCGGCCTCGCTGCTGGCCGGGATCGGGATCGCGCTCTCGCTCTTCCGCGCCGGCCCGGACGGCGCTCCCTTCCTCGGCGGATGGCTCGCCGAGACCGACGTTGACTGGATCCCCCGGCTCGGGATCGGCTTCCACCTGGCGGTCGACGGGCTGAGCCTCCTGCTGGTCGTGCTGACGCTCCTGCTGGGGCTGCTCTCGGTCGCCGCCTCGCGCAACGAGATCGCGCACCGGGTCGGGTTCTTCCATTTCAACCTGCTGTGGGTGCTCGCCGGCGTGGTGGGCGTCTTCACCGCGCTCGACCTGTTCCTGTTCTACTTCTTCTGGGAGCTGATGCTGGTGCCGATGTACTTCCTGATCGGCATCTGGGGGCACGAGAACCGCTCCTACGCGGCGATGAAGTTCTTCCTCTTCACCCAGGCGAGCGGGTTGCTGATGCTGCTCTCGATCATCGGGCTCGTCTGGGCGAACCACGCGGCGACCGGCGTGCTCAGCTTCGATTCCGTCGATCTGATCGGCACGGCCGTCGCGCCGAGGACGGGGATGTTCCTGATGCTCGGCTTCTTCATCGCCTTCGCGGTGAAGATCCCGGCGGTTCCGGTCCACACCTGGCTGCCCGACGCGCACACCCAGGCGCCGACCGCCGGCAGCGTGATCCTCGCCGGGCTGCTCCTGAAGACGGGGGCGTACGGGCTGATCCGCTTCGCGGTGCCGCTGTTCCCGGAGGCGTCGGAGCGGTTCGCGCCGGTCGGGATGGTCCTCGGTGTGGTCGGGATCCTCTACGGCGCGGTCCTCGCCTTCGGGCAGACCGACCTCAAGCGGCTGGTCGCCTACACGAGCGTCAGCCACATGGGGTTCGTCCTGATCGGGGTCTACGCCTTCAACGAGCTGGCGTGGCAGGGGGTCGTGATCCAGATGATCGCCCACGGACTCAGCACGGGCGGCCTGTTCCTGCTCGTCGGCATGCTCTACGAGCGGCTGCACACGCGCGACCTGGCGGCGATGGGCGGTCTCTGGAAGGCGATCCCCCGGACCGGGACGATCGGCCTGATGCTCGCGCTCGCCTCGCTCGGTCTGCCCGGGATGGCGAACTTCGTGGCGGAGTTCCTGATCCTGGTCGGCGTCTATCGCACGCAGCCGGTCTACGCGATCCTCGCGACGGCCGGGCTCGTCTTCGCCGCGATCTATTCGCTGCGGATCGTGGCGCGCGTCTTCCACGGCCCGCGCGCGGCGACCGGCGCGATCGCGGATCTGAGCTTCCGCGAGACGGCGATCCTGGCCGTTGTGATCCTGCTGCTGCTGTGGGTCGGGCTCTACCCGCAGCCGGTCCTCGACACCGCCCTGCACGGGCTCGGGGGGATGTGAGCGATGACCCCTTCGCAATGGACGGGACTCGCTCCTCTGATCGGCCCGGCCGCGGCGGCGGTGGCGGTGCTCCTGTGGATCTCGGTGCGGAGGGCGGATCGGACCACGGCGCTGCTCGCCGGCGCAGGGCTGGTCGTCTCGCTGTGGCTCCTGGTCGGCGCGTGGGACGTCGCCCCGTTACGGATCGGCCCGCTGCTCGTCATGGACGGCTACGCGGTCTTCTTCCTGGCCCTCCTCTACGCGACGGCGCTCGCCGTGCTGGCGATCACCGCCGCCTACCGCGGCATCGGCGGGGAACGGAAGGAGGAACTGTACCTTCTCCTGCTTCTGGCAACCCTCGGAGCGGCGGTGCTGGTCGCCTCGACGCACTTCGCGTCGTTCTTCCTCGGACTGGAGACGTTGAGCATCGCCCTCTACGGGATGATCGCCTACTACCGGCGGCGGGACGAGGGGATCGAGGCGGGGATCAAGTACCTCGTCCTGACCGGGGCCTCCTCGGCGATCCTCGTCTTCGGGATGGCGCTCGTCTACGCGCAGACCGGGACGATGGAGTTCCGCGCGATCGCGCGGGCCGCGACCGGGATGCTGCCGGCCGTCGACCCGATGGTCGGAGCCGGGCTGGCGCTGTTGTTCGCCGGCGTCGGATTCAAGCTCGCCGTGGTCCCGTTCCATCTCTGGACCCCGGACGTCTACGCCGGCGCGCCGGCGCCGGTCGGCGCGTTCATCGCCACCGTCTCCAAGGGGGGCGTCTTCGCGCTCCTGCTGCGCCTGTTCCTGAATCTGGATGATCCGGGACGTGCGGCCCTGTTCCCCGTGATCGGTCTCGTGGCCGCCGCGTCGATGACGGTCGGGAACCTGCTCGCCCTGTTCCAGCACAACGTGAAGCGGATCCTCGCCTACTCTTCGATCGCGCATCTGGGCTATCTGCTGGTCGCGCTGCTGGCGACGAGCCGCCTGGGAGTCGAAGCGGCCGCCTACTATCTCGCCGCCTACTTCGCGACCACGGTCGCCGCGTTCGGCGTCGTCGGGCTCCGTTCAAGCGACCGGGACGAGGCCGAGACCCTCGAGGCGTACCGCGGACTGTTCTGGCGACGGCCCGGCCTCTCGCTGGTCCTGACCGCCTCGATGCTGTCGCTCGCCGGGATCCCGCTGACCGGCGGGTTCGTCGCGAAGTTCTTCGTCCTCTCCGCGGGCGCCGGCGCGGCGCTCTGGACGCTCGTGGTCTTCCTGGCCGTCAACAGCGCGATCGGGTTGTACTACTACTTGCGGGTGATCCTCGTGATGATCCGCGCGCCGGAGGAGCCAGGCGGCGAGACCGTCCCCGCTCTGCCGGCGGCAGGAGGAATCACCCTGGGGATCCTCCTGGTCGCGATCGTCTGGCTCGGGGTCCTGCCGGGACCGTTGCAGCGCTGGATCGCCGGGGCGGTGGCCGGGTCGTTCTGAGAGCCGGTCCCCGTACGGCCCGCTAGATCTTGCTCTCCAATCGTGCCACGACCTCGATCATCCGCTCGAGAACCGGTTCCTCGCCCGACTCCTTGAAGTTGTGCAGGACCAGGTGCTTGGCGAAAAGCAGACCGAGATAGCGCAGGTACGCCTTCTTCGGTCCCTTCTTGGCCGCGAGGTAATCCTCGTGACCGGTGTTGTACTCCAGCGAATCGGTCGCCGCGTTCCAGCGGGATCGCCACCGCTCCCCCGGACGGTGCACGGGGATCGGGGTCGGGAACGCCTGCTGCCTCGCCTTGCGCGTCTCCCTGAGGATCAGGACCACGACGACGGCCTGCACCGACTTCTCGCGTAGAGAGGCCCGCACGGAGAGCCTCACCTCCCCCTCTTCCGGCCCCGCGCTGAGAACGCACTCGGCCCCGTTCGCTTCCAGGTCCGCGGCCTCCGGCGGATCGACCACCCACTGGTAGTCGACATCGACCGGGATCATCTTCCTGTCGGGGGTCCATGACTTGGCGAGAAAGGTCTTCCGCTCGCTGGGAGCGATCTGGCTGACCTTCGGCGTCACCGTGACATGGTCCAGGGGACCGAGGGCGAGAAGGACCTGCCGGCGCTTTCCCGGGCCGCCCTCGCTCGCCGGCCGCCCCGGCACGCCGCCACCTCGCCTGCCGTTGAACCAGGAGTACTCCTCGGGAAGCTCTTTCATGAGGTCGCTGAACGCGTCACGCAGCCTCTTGACGATCTCGGTGCCGAGCCGCTTTTCGCGCTGCTGCTCAGCCTCGCGGACCGCTTCGCCAACGAGACCCTCCACGGTGCGAATCGCGGCCACCAGCTCCCCCAGGCTTGCATCGGGCACGATCCCTCTGCGGGTCCCCGGCGGGACGCTGATGAACCGGCTGTCGATCATTCCCTCGAGGATCGGGTTTGTCCAGGGCTCGTGGTCGAGCTCGCTGATCTCCGTGACGTCGTCGAGCACCTTGGTTCCGCGACGGTAGATCGCGACCCTGCCCATCGAATCACGCTCGGCGACGAAGAGACGGAAAGTGATGTTGCCCTCGCTTGTTGCCGCCTTGGTGACCGTGCTGATCCTCGTCCCCTGGTACTTGTGGGGCTTGACCTCGAGCTGACGCCTCCGTCCCACCCGATCCTCGACCGTGATGCGGACCTGTCCCTCGATGATGCGCTCCCGCAACTCCTCGCCCAGGTAGCGCCTCAACTTCTCGGCCGTGAGACGACTCGCGATGTTCTTGTGGACCGGCCAGATCCGCACGACCGTCCCGGCCCGAGGAAGGTGCTTCCTGCACGTCTCGACCTCGTACTCGTTCGACTCGGCGCTGAGTCGGAGGAGGCTCGTGCTGGTCGACGTCTCCGTTCGCGACCGCATCTCGAGGTGGCGGCCGATGGCCGCGAACCCGAGCAGACCGATCGCGAACTCGCCCTGAATCCCGCCCCGCAGGTGCTCCTCGAGCTCCCGCTTGAACGACTTGCAGATCGAGGTTGCGACCCGCTCCATGTCCGAGCTGCCGTCGGGTCCGGCCCTCACGCCTTCTCCGTCGTCGGTGATCTCGATCTCGATCTCGTCGCGCCGCTTTCGGCGCAGGATGGTGATTCGGCGGGCGCGCGCGTCGATGCTGTTCTCGACGAGCTCCGCCAGCGCCTTTTGAGGATCGGATTGCGTCGCCTGAATGATCAGGATCGCGTTGTCCTGATCACCGATCTGGAGCTTCTTCGTCTCCACTTCCGTCGCTTCCCTTCGCTGAGAAGACCTTGAATGCCTCCAGATGATCCTCGTCGTAGAGCGCGGTCAGCAGACCGGCGAGATACCCCACCTCCTTGCCGGGGAGGCGGTGCTTGAGGATCTGCCTGGCGCTCTTCGGGGCATCCAGGAAGAACCTCAGCTCGTCTTCGAGCAGAAAGACCAACGCCTGGACCCGTGCGCAGGCGCGCTCCGCCGGGTCACGCCTGCGGGAAGGTAGAGTCTCCCTATTCGAGGCGCGCCGGTCCTCTTGCGTGAGCAGGGTGCGCAGCTTCGTCCACCTCGCCTGCGATGGCTTGTGCTGCGCCGTGAAGTAGTGAGCGACCGTGCCCCGATTCAGGCCGGCAGCGTCGGCGACGTCGACCTGTGTTTCGAACTGTCCGGAATGCGAGAGCGCGCGGCGGAGGATGCGAGCGCAATCCTCCTTGGAGAGGTCCTTGACGGACCTCGGGAACCGCGCCGACTTGGAGGAACGGCTCATGGTTGCGCGCCCCGCTCCTCCCCATCCGACTTCTTGCGGGTCTTGCGGAAGCGGAACTCCTTCCGTGGGCTTGCGTCCTTCTGTTTCAGCTTCTGCTCAAGGTCTCTCAGCTCACGCTTGATCGCGCGCAGGATCTGTGTCACGTGCTCATCGGTGTAGGCGTAGCTGGCCGGATTCGCGAGGTTTCCGAGCAGTTGCAGGTCCTTCAGCACGCTGTTGACGCGCTTCTCCGCCAGCGACTCGAACTTCCTGATCTTCTCATCATCAGACATCGGTACCCTCCATGCAGGGATTCGTATCCCATCATACCTCAGCCGGTCCTGCAAGATCCCCGAAGCCGGAGGGGAGATGGATTGGATCGTTCGCTGTCCCTCTTCAGAATCCCATCCACCCCGCCATGCGGCGCCTGCGCGGAAGCGTCTTCTTGCCAGACCTGAAGCGCTAGTCAGCTCCACTACTCTTGGTCAGGAGTTCTCCACCATCGCAACATCCGCTTTCACCCGTCCGGAAGGCGAAGCACAATAGCTGCATCCTATAGTAGAAGCCGATGAGGGAAGGACTCCCGCTTGCGCTCGGGTAAACGACCTGGAGCCGACAATCGGAGGATTGCATCATCAGTGCCTTCCGGAGGGACGCGGCTGGATCTTCGGATCGACCACCGGCTCCGCACGACGGGAGCTGTCCGGACCTCTCCGCCGAGATCGAGACGGAGGGAATAGATCCCGCCCGCCACCTCCCGACCCTGCCGGCCGCGCCCGTCCCAGGGGCGCTCTTGGGTCCCGGCAGGGAGGAGGACCCCGTCGGCGAGCCTGCGGATCCAGCGGCCGGAGGGATCGTGAACGCTCAGTCGAACGGATTCGGCCCCGCCGGTCCCGAATCGGATCGTGGTCCGGCCGGAGCTCGGACTCGCGTAGGCAAGCGAGGACGAGCCGCATCTCCTCGCCGGCAACGGGATCGACTTCGACGGCGACCCGGAGCAGGACACCGCCGGCGACCAGGCCGCCGAGGGCCTGATCTTCATCCCGGCGTACGCGAGCCCGACCCATTGGCCTGAGCACAGTAGTTGAGGGTCCGGGGTAGGTCTCTGGCTCACGGTCAGTGAGGGGCGGGGGCGGCGGCAGCCTCGCCGTGCTCCAGATCAACCTGACGCGCGGCGCCGGAGACCAGGAGTACGCCGATCGGGGGCGAACGGATTCCAGTCCTTGCCCGCCCGGAAATCGCGCTACAATGGTTATCCGGCAATCAACGTGAGGATCGGGACGCCATGAGCGAACGGCCGAACTCGAAACCCCTCACCCTGGCCGACGGCTCCCGTGT
>WJJW01000406.1 GCA_014729455.1 Candidatus Eiseniibacteriota bacterium | reverse complement strand
GTTCGGGCCCGACGGGAACCTCTACGTCGCAAACTTCGGAAACGGAGACGTGCTCCGGATCACGATGGATGGAACGGTCCAACCTTTCGTCACCATCCCCGGAGACAACAACGGACATCTCACCTATCACGACGGTCTGTTCTACGTCGCCGCGCGGGACGCCAATCAGATCTACACCGTGACGATGGACGGCGAGGTCGAGCTGTTCGCCGGCAGCGGCGAGAGGGGGATCGTGGACGGCTCGCTGCTGGAAGCGCAGTTCTCTCTGCCCAACGACGTGGTCGTGGATCCAACCGGGCGGTATCTCTATGTCAACGACGTGGTGGATGCATCCGGATTCAGCGACACGAGCCCGATGGTGCTCCGCAGGATCGAGCTGCCCACGCCGGCGGGAACGTCCTCGTGGCCGGGCCTGCAGGCGACGCCCTTCCGGGTGACGTCGGTCGGTCCCAACCCGTCCGGGTCCTTCGCGACCATCGCATTCGAGCTCGATCGTTCCATGCAGGTGGATCTGACGGTCTTCGACCTCCAAGGTCGCGTCGTGCACGAGATGGCCGACGCGAAGCTGAGTCCGGGCGCGCATGAAGTGCGCTGGGCGGGGCGCGATCGCTCGGATCGACGCGTCGTGCCGGGGGTCTACTTCTACCGGTTGGAGACTCCGGCCGGTTCACAGAGCGGACCGATCCACATCGTGCGGTGAGGAGACGTCCTCTCCTCTACGAACCGGTCCCGGTGCCCGACTTCCGGAGGACGCTCCGGCAGATCGCGGCTCGCTCGGGATCGGTTCGCTCGTAGATCTCCTCCAGGCTCCGCAGCGACCGCAGCCAGCTCGCATGGAGATCCGGATCGATCCGCCGGCAGGTCGCCCCGATCTCCAGAAGGAACCCGGGTTCGAGCCGGCCCTGCTCGAGAGCTTCGGTGAACCCTCCGAGCGTCTTGGCGTGCTCGGGTCGCACCGAGGTCAGGTAGGTGCAGGTGAGGGCCTGCGACTCGAAGAAGAACGGGATCGCCGCCTCGTCGTTTCCGTTCCGGCGTAGAATCTCCCCGATGACCGCCGGCGTTTCGCAGACGGCTGGATCCAGCGGACGATCCTCCCGGGAGCGATGAAGCCAGCTTCGGGCTTCCTCGACCCGTCCCAGGGCGGCGAGCGTCTTGGCGTAATCCTCCATGCATCGCGCGCCGATGATGCTCAGGGTACGGGGCAGCTCGGTGTAGATCGCCAGCGCGCGCCGATATCGGGTCTCGGCCGCCCGCGGATCGTCCCGTTCCACCGCAAGGACGGCGTAGCTGTAGTAGGTCCCGGCGAGGAGGGGGCCGCTCTCCGGTTCGGATTCCAGGATCTCCAGCGCCTCGGCGTAGCAAGCCTCGGCCCTCTCCGGATCCGGCGGGTCGGCCGCGCGGTAGGAGGCGAAGGCGAGCACGCCGAGGGCCGCCGCGTAGTCGGGGGAACGGGGCCCCTCGCGTTCCCGCAGGATCGCGACCGCCTCCTCGCTGTGCCCGACCGCACGCGGATTCTCCAGGAAGGCCTCGGCGAGCCCGAGCTGGGCCAGCGCCTGCGCGATGCGGGAACGATCCCCGGTCTCGCGGAAGACCTCCAGCGCGGCGCGGGCATGCTCGGCCGCCTGCGACCAGTTCCAGATCGACCCGTGGTTCCTCGCAAGGCGCAGGTGGAGCCGGCCGCGAACCTCGGGGTCTTCGACCGTCCCGCCCTCCAACCGCGCCGAGGCGCGGTCCAGGATGTCCGCGACCGTGAACGCGGGGGCGCCCGAAGGGGGCGTCCCTTCCGGAGTGATCATCGAGGTGAGGAACGACTCCACCTGCTCCAAGCGGGTCGCTTCCGTCTCCGCCCGTTTGTACAAGATTGCCATCGTGATCCCGAACGCGGCGATCAGCGCCACGAAGCCGGAGAGGATCGCCAGGGGCAACCGATTGCGGTGGAAGAACTTCCGAAGGAGCATCCTGCGGCTCTGCCCTTCGGCCTCGACGGGATCGCCCCGCTCGAGCCGGCCGAGATCGGCGAGGAACAGGTCCATCGACGCGTAGCGGCGGTCGGGATCCTTCGCGAGCATCTTCAGGAGGATCGCCTCGAGATCGCGGTCGAAGCCGGGCGCGACGTCCCGGGGACGGCGCGGCTCGGCCGTCGCGATCGTCTCCAGCACGCGGCGCAGGCCGGCGGGGAGATCGAACGGGAGCCGACCGACGAGCAGGTGGTAGGCGATGACCCCCAGCGAGTAGACGTCCGTTCGGGCATCGATGCGGCGCGGGTCCTCGCCGACCTGCTCGGGCGAGCAGTAGGCCGGGGTGCCGAGGAACTGGTTCGTGAGGGTCAGCGACGGCTCGGCCGGCTTGGCGATCTCGCTCCATTTGGCGATGCCGAAATCGAGGACGTGAGGTTCGCCGTCCTCGGCGACGAGGATGTTCTCCGGTTTCAGGTCCCGGTGGATCACGCCGGAGCGGTGAGCGTGCGCGATCGCCTCGGCGATCCGGCGAAGGACGACCAGGACTTCGCCCCGGTCCCGCCCGCGCGACCAGTCGGTGATCCGCACTCCCTCGATCCACTCCATGACCACTACGGGCTGGCCCTCGTGCATCTCCATCCCCGCGAACCGCACGATGTTCGGGTGGGACAGCAGGGAGACCGCCTCGACCTCCCGTTCGAAGCGCTGGAGCATGACGGCGTTGGCGAACCGGCCGGCGATCAGGCGCTTGAGCGCGACCCGCGCGCCGTCGGTCTGCCGGATCGCCTCGTACACGATCGCCTGCCCGCCGCGGGCGACCTCGCGGATCAGTCGATAGGGGCCCAGGTCCCCCAGCTCGGCCGGCGCTTGCGCGTCGCGCAGGCGAGTGATCCAGGTGTCGTCGTCCAGCCCGAATCGGGCCAGCTCCGGATCGTGGCTCATTTCGACGGGTCCTCTTCCTCGAGCTGCCGCGCGATCTGCTCCTTGAGGCGATCGCGGATCCGCTGCTTGATCTTGTGGACCGCCGCCGGGCTCATGCCCAGGGAATCGGCGACCTGCCGGACCCTCTCGCCCGCGAGGAGCCGGCCGAAGACCTCCAGGCTCTTCGGATCGTGCTGATCGCGGATCCGGTCGATCGCCAGCCGGAGGTGATGGTCGATCCACTCCCTCTCCCAGACTTCGTCGTGGTCGTCCGGCGCGGCCAGCTCGGGAGGGCGGTCCCCATCGAGAACTAGCAGCTCGAGGGATCGATGTGGACGCGTGTTGTAGCGGAAGATCGCGTTGCGCACCGTCCGCCCGAGGTAGCCGCGGAATCGCCCCTTCTCCCTCCGGTACTCGAACTTGGGGAAGGACCGGACCAGGCTGAGCAGGACGATTTGACGGACATCTTCGGCGTCGGAGAGCGCCAGGCCCCGCTTGCGGCAGTAGCGCAGAATCAGCTCACCGTAGGTCCGGTCGAACTCGGCCCAGGCCTCGTGGTCCTCGGGATCCCGCAGGCGGGCGAGCAGCGTCGCTTGTGTCGTTCGCCACTCCACGGGCTCAAGCCTACCTGATGAAGGGGGCGCCGGGGAGCGCGGCGGTCTTGATCCGAGGGACGGCGGCCGAATAGCCTCGATGTGAGCCGGAGAGAGGAGAGGAGGAAACGGTGGTCACCGAAACGATGCGCGACTTCATCCGCAACGAGACCCGGGAGCGCTTCCTGCGGTACGTGCAGGTGTACACGACCTCGGATGAGGAGAGCCCGACGACGCCGTCGACGGAGCGGCAGTTCGACCTGGCCCGGATGCTGGAGGGGGAGCTGCGCGAGCTGGGGCTGAAGGAGGTCCACTGCGACGAGCATGCCTACGTCTACGCGACCCTGCCGGCGCGCGATGCGGCGGAGGGGGCGCCGGCGATCGGTCTGGTCTCTCACATGGACACCTCGCCGGATCAGCCCGGCGAGAACGTGAAACCGATCCGGCACGAGGACTACGACGGCGGCGTGATCCGCTTTCCCGACGATCCGGAGCTGACCTTGAGCCCCGATGACTCGCCCGAGCTCACCTGCTTCGAGGGGGAGACGATCATCACCGCCTCGGGCAAGACGCTGCTCGGCGCCGACGACAAGGCCGGCCTGGCGGAGATCATGGCGGCGCTGGCCGCCTGGCAGCGCTTCCCCGAGCTGCCGCACGGGGAGATCCGCGTCTGCTTCACCCCGGACGAGGAGATCGGACGCGGAACGGTGAAGCTGGATCTGGAGCGGCTCCCGTTCTACTGCTACACGATGGACGGCGAGGCGCCCGGCGACATCGAGACCGAGTGCTTCGACGCCTGGCGGGCCGATCTGGTCTTCAAGGGGATCGGGGTGCATCCCGGCTACGCGAAGGACAAGATGATCAACGCCGCCGCGGTTGCGGGGCGGTTCCTCGCCGCGCTGCCGGAGTGGGAGGCGCCCGAGCACACCGCTGATCGCGAGGGGTTCTACCACCTGGTCTCGCTGGAGGGGAACTTCGAGAACGCCAAGGCGAGCTGGATCATCCGCGACTTCGAGGAGGCGGGGAACGCGCGGCGGATCGAGCACTTGAAGACGCTGATCCGCGCGTTCGAGAGCCGCTACCCGGGCCTGTCGATCGAGCTGAACGTGCGCCACCAGTACCAGAACATGCGCGACATCATTCGCGAGCATCCGCGCGCGGTGGAGCTGGCGGTGAAGGCGATCGAGGACGCCGGGCTCGAGCCGCGCTTGAAGTCGATCCGCGGCGGAACGGACGGCAGCGCGCTGACGCAGAAGGGGCACCCCACTCCCAACCTCTTCGCCGGCGGGTTCCTGTTCCACTCGCGCAAGGAATGGATCGCCGAGTCGAGCATGGTCAAGGGGACCGAGACACTGCTGCATCTGGGCGCGCGGTGGGCGCGGGAACCGGGCAAGTGATCGGCCGACGGCCGAACGAAACGGGCGGGACGGCTGATCACCGTCCCGCCCGTTCTTCCCCCGGAGAAGCGACTTCCGCTCAGCGCTGCGGCGGACGGCGCGGCGGCTTCGAGAGATCGACCTCCTTCGTCTCGCCGTCGATCGTGAGGGTCGCGTAGCGCGTCCCGTTGAACTCGAGCCGGCCCTCACGCTCTTCGTCTCCGTTCCGACCGCCCTCGATCCGCGTGGCGCGCACGATCTCGCCGGAGAGCGGCCAGGTCTCCTCCCCGAGCGGGAACGGTACCGTCACTTCCTCGATCGTGCTGGACTCGTCGATCACCAGCTCGCTGAAGTCGGGCGGATCGTTCGGCGGGCCACCGCCGTCGCGGGGAGGGGGTCCTCCTCGCCCCTCTTCTCCCCTCCCTCGATGGGGCGGCACGCCCTCGGAGTGGCTTTCCATCGTCCCGTTCCAGACACGGGACGTCTCGCTCCCCACCAGGTTGCTCACCACGAGATCGTGAGACCTGCGGATCGTTCCAGTCTCTTCTCCGTGCGCGGGATGCGCCTCGAGGCTGAAGCGCAAGCCGATCGAGGCGGTCAGATCCTCGTCGTACGCCTCCTGCGTCGCGCCGTCGGCGTCGAAGAAGGCGTAGCTGCGATTGATGATCGCCCCGCGCTCGTCCGCTTCGGGCGGCACGACGAACCAGCCGCTCGCCGGGTCGTAGGTCCCGCCTTCCGGGACGTCCTCGTTCACGAGAGGACCGGGGAGTCCGAACCGTCCGTGATGGGGACCGCCGCGCGGCAGTTCGCCGTTGCCTTCTGCATCGTCGGCCACGCCGGCCGCGTTCGCGTCCCCCGCCAGCGATTCTGTGCTGACCGGGTTGTCGTCCGAGCAGCCGCCGGCCAGCACAAAGACGGCGAGCAGGGTCAGGAGCAGCAAGCTCTCGATTCGTTTCATGACGCACCTCCGGGTTCGGGTTTCTTGCGTGATCCGCCCTCACGGGGAAGGCGAACCGTGCTCGATCTACCCGGAAGACAGATCAACCCGGACGATCGTTAGGAGGCGGATCGTCCCGCGGTGGCGGAGGATCCCCTCCCGGCGGTCTCCGGTGCGGCGGCGGTCCACCGTGCGGAGGGGGGCCGCCCGGAGGCGGAGCTCCGTAGCGAGGAGGAGCGCCGGGATGCGCCGGGCCGAGCGGCGGTTGCTTGGAGTCGAAGATCTCCTGCTGCTCCGGCGTCAGGACCGCCAGGATCTCCCCGCGGATCGAATCGGCGACCGCGCGGAGACGCGGCAGGAACGAATCGAGGATCGCGTCGGTCCGCGTCCTGCCCTGCTCCAGGATCGTCTCGATCGCGGCGACCTGCTCGCCGGTGAGATCGAACTCCTCCCGCCAGCCGGGCGGAATGGGTCCCGCTCGCTCCGGCGGGGGAGGCTGCGAACGTGTTACACGCGCCCGCTCGAACGC
>WJJW01000405.1 GCA_014729455.1 Candidatus Eiseniibacteriota bacterium | reverse complement strand
GACCGGAACCGCGGAGGTTCCGTAGAAGCGCGCCTTCCAGTAGATGCTCTCGAAGATGTCGCCGTAGCTCGCGCAGTCGCTGGCGTAGCGATACGGAATGATGTCGCCCGCGGCGGCGGTGGAAGCGTCGGCATCCGGAACGACGTCGTAGATGATGAAGTAGTCGCCGCCGGGAACCACCGGAACGGCGGGAACGAGGTTCTCGCCCTGCCAGCCGGTCTGCGCGACCTCATCGTAGGTCACCTCTCCCAGGACGGTGCCGTTGGGATCGCCATCGCGCACCTGAACGGTCACGGTGCCGCCGAGTCCACCGGCCAGCCACTCGACACGCTCCAGCGTGTACTCCATCGGCGGGTCGTACGGATACGCGAAGCAACCGCCCGAGTAGGTACCGGCGGGCGAATGCTCCTGATCGGCGTTCCATTCGTGGATCAGGTCCTCCCGGGGACCATCATAGAATCCGCCCTGGGTCGAGCCTTCGCCGACGACGATTCCGTCGTTCGCGAGCGCGAGGCCGGAGACCCCGCAGAGAAGCAGGGCTCCGAATACAATTGCAGTGATTCTCATCGAATCTCCCTCCGTTGTGTGCACAGGTACAGGACTGAAGAACGGTCGCGGCTGGACGATGGTCCCCTCGCAAGAGACCGCGTGGACCTTCTCATCATCCTCGCCGAAAATCAAGTTCGGAGAGGTGGGGCCCGCCAAACCGCTCGGCTGCCATGTGCTAGGATCCCCCCGGCCTCACCGCGCCTTGCGTTTCGAACGAGAGGAGCGGCCTGATGACCGTCGCCGCCACGCTGATCCGCCGCATCGACCGGGAAACGCGGGAGATCGCCCGCGACCACCCGCAACGCCGGCGCGTGCCGCGGCAGCCGGAGACCGAAGCCGCCGCGACCGGCCACTACAGCGAAGCACTCACCCTCTACCTGCAGGACCGGATCCTGCCGCTCCTGCAGAAGCGGGTGATCGACGTGGATCCCGACTCACTCGCGATCCTCGCGCTGATGACGCTGCTCGGCCCGCGGTACGCCGGGCCGCCCCCGCGTCCGCTCTTCGAGGAGGCGGCGGCCCACCTGAGGGCCTGGCGCGAAGTCGCCGAGATCCCCGCGAACGAACGCATGGACGCGACGACGCAGATCCTCCTCGCCTACGCCGGCCGCTGGCGGCGCGCGGCCCGGGAGTCGGATCCTTCCGCCTGGAACGAGACGTGGCCGAACGGTGTCTTCGAGCTCGCCTCGATCGCCCACAACTTCACGATCCAGGCGTGCGGGATCCTGGCGCGCAGCGTCCGCGGGTTCGTGTTCCCGCCGGAGGACATGCTGAAGTCGTACGCGAACGACGTCTGCATGGACTTCGTCGCGCACGACGGGCCGCGGAAAGCCGAGTACCAGTTCTACCAGCGCCTGAGGAACTGGGAGCCGGAGAAGGGGAAACTGTACGCCTGGCTCCAGCGCGCGATCCAGGGGAGCCCGCCGGACGGGCTCTGGTTCCAGGCGAACCGCTTTCGACACGGTCTTCTCTTCCCGCTGCTCGCGGAGGAAACAGGGCTCTGCGTCGCCAAGGTCGCCTTCTGGGATTGCCCGCGCTGCGATGCGCGCCTCGAGTATCACCTGTCCTCCGGTCCGATCTGCCGTTGCAGCAGCGCGATCCGGATGGAGGTCGTCGGATCCGACCGCCTGATCCTCAGGGATCGCTACGCACAGATCCCGTTTCGACGGCGGATGGATCGGGAAGGCGCGCCCCGCTACCTGCCGATGCATCGAGTGGACGCGGCCGGCGGAGCCCGCCTGTCGCGCAGGAAGACCTGGTTGTACGTCTACGCTCCGACCCGGAGCGGCTGACCGAACGGAGGACGACCCGATGGACGATCCGAACGAAGGCAACGACCCGGGCCGGGATTCCACCCCGCTCGAGGACCTGGAGAAGATCGTCGCGGAGATCCGTTTCAGCTCCCACCACGCCGATTACAAGGAGAGCGGATCCTGGTCGCTGTTCGCCCATCCCTGGCCGGGCGAGCGCACCGCCTTCGACGCGCTCCTCACGATCAAACCGCGCGCCGCCTCGACCGAGGAGATCGCCGGCCACCGGATCGTCTTATACGGCGATGAAGGAGCCTACCTTCCCTCCGAACCGACGAACCGTCACGGACAGATCTGGTTCAAGGGCCTTCCCGGCGGGGAGTACCGCGCGCAGCTCGTGCGGGAAGAGGCCGCCGGCCTCCCCCGCGCGGTCGTTCCGGCCGATCGCAGGATCCGGGCGCATCTGCGAAAGGACGAGTCGGGCAACGCCGTCCTCGACCTGCAGACCGGCACGCGCGCGCTCGCCGGCCGGCGGATCCGCTTCGCGCTCGGATCGATTCGCGGCGAGACGACGCTCGCGCTCCGTCCATCCGGCGACCGCTGCGAGGGATCCGCACCGCTCGCGCTCCCCTTCCGCGAGGCGCAGGCGCGGCTTCTCGATCTCACCGTGGAGATCCCACCGGACGAAGACGATGGTCGTTCCGGCGATCCCGAGCTTTTTCGGAATCTCTGAGTCCGCGTAATTCCGCTCGGCTTCTCGTTCGCGCTACTACATCCCCTGAAAGGCAGCGGGAGAAGTCGTTCATGGAGACAATTCTTCGAAAACCCCCTTGGCAATCCGGGACGAAGAGCGTATCCATTTCTCTCACATCCCTCCCATCGCGGAAGGATGCACGACTCCGATCCCGCACTTCGGCCGCTTCCACTGGCGGAAGGGGGGACAGACCGCCTGAGAACGTCCGCGCACGACGTTTCTCGACGAGGATCGCCGCCCGATCCTCACCGCCGCGGCTCGCGGCGGGAGTGCTCTCCACCGAGCGCTCACCAGCAGGGGCAACGCGCCCGATGACGTAGAGGCCGCGCGACGAATCGCGGCAACCCACAAAGCCGAGGCTCGTCCCGCGGGATCCCGCGATCCCGTTGGTCCGGCGATGCCGCAACCGTGAAAGGAGGCCCCAACCGGAGAAGACCCCATTCGCTCGAAAAAGCAGGAAGCGTTCCCACCACGCCCGCAAGGAAGATGAAAGGGGGATCCTCATGAAGCGCAATGGCGACGGTGATGAGATGCGGCGGGAAGAGTTCCTGCGGCTCCTCCGGGAGCTGCGGAGGATGCTGCAGAGCCTGGACCGGCTGGTCGAGGCTGCTCTCGATCTCACGTACCGCCTCGAAGGAACCACCGCTCGCCAGGCGCAGGAACTGGAGGAGATCCTCCGCGCGCAAGCGCGCCACGGCGTCCACTCGATCCACTTCCTCCCCTCCAACGGAGACGGGAGGGCGCGGGTCCGCGTGGGCGACTTCCCCGAGTTCAAGCTGTCGCAGAAGCTGGTCCACCTGCTCGCGATCCTCGCGCTCGACTCCGCGCCGCACGTGGATCGGTTCATCGGCTGGAAGACCCGCCGGTACGTGGCCAAGGAGCTCGGGGTGCGCATGAACCGGAGCTACACCCCCCGGGACGTCAGCCAGGCGGTGCACGTTCTGCGCGCCGCGCTCCGCAAGCGCGAGATCAACCCCTACCTCGTCGACTCGACTCCGCAGGGAGTCCGGCTCCGGCTGATCGCGTCGTCCGACGACCGCGCGTAGACCCCGGAGCGAAACGAAACAGACGGAGATCCGCGAGCGGGCGGCCGGTCCGGCCGTCCGCTCGGAAAGGAGAAGACGATGGCGATGCTCTGGACCCGGGACGAGGACGGATCATGGCGGAGCTGTGCGCTCGAGGGGGATCCGGTGCGCCTGGCGGACGCGCTGCTCGCGCCCATGCACGCGCTCGGCCGGGAAGACTGGGTGCTGATCGAATCGGGCGAGGACCGGGTGCGGATCGACGGTCTGCCGCTTCCCGGCGGCGTCCGGGTCCTGTCGGATCGCTCGGAGATCCGGCTCGACGGCGGGATCCGGATGTACTACTCGACCGCGTCGATCCCGCGGATGGAGCCGTTCCCGGCCGGCGTGAAGCGGCTCGATTGCCCGCGTTGCCGGAAACCGATCCGGGCCGGCGCGGAGGCCGTGCGCTGCCCGAGCTGCGGCGTGTGGCACCACCAGACCGACGAGTTCCCGTGCTGGTCGTACTCCACCGAATGCGCGTCCTGCGCGGCCGCGACCGCCCTCGATGGAGGCGCGTGCTGGACCCCGGAGGGGCTCTAGGATGCGCGCGGTCGTGGTCGGCGCCGGCGGAAACGTCGGCTCGCATCTGATCCCCCACCTGGCGCGGATGGGGCGGTTCGAGACGGTCGCGCTGATCGATCCGGACCGCTATGAAGAAAAGAACCTCCGCAGCCAGGAGATCGTCCCAGACGAGATCGGGCGCCCGAAGGTGCTGGTCCAGGCGGGACGGCTGCGCCGGATCGCGCCGGACCTGCGCGTCGAGGCGCATCAGACCTTCGTCGAGCGGGTGGCGCCGGGTGCGCTCCTCGCCGACGTGATCCTCTCCTGCCCCGATTCGCGCGCGGCGCGGCAGCACGTCAACGAATGGGCGCGGCGGCTCGGCGTCCCGTGGATCGACGCGGGCATCGAGGCGGACCGGCTCCTCGTGCGGGTCGACGCCTACGGGACCGGTCCGGACGATCCGTGCCTCGAGTGCGGCTGGGACGAGCGGCACTACGCTTCTCTGGAGCAGCGCTACGCCTGCGATCCGGACGATCCGCGCGCGCCGGCGACGAACGCGCCGTCGGGGCTGGGCGCGCTGGCGGCGGCGCTGATGGCGGTCGAGTGCGAGAAGCTGATCGAGGGACGCAACGAAGAGGTCCTCTTCGGGCGGGAGCTTCTGCTCGATCTGCTCCACCACCGGCAGTACGTCACGGCGACGCGGCGGAATCCCGATTGCCGGCTCATGGACCACGCGGCGTGGCCGCTGACGTTGTTGGACGGATCCTCGCGGCGCCGGACGCTGCGGGATCTCCTCGCCGGCGGTCCGCCCGAGCGGCGGGTATCGATCCCCGGCCGCGACTTCGCACGCCTGCTGCGCTGCGGCGGGTGCGGCCACGAGGAGCACGGGTTGTTCCTCACGCTCCCGGGACGGGAGAGCGTCCGCGATTGCCCGCGTTGCGCGGGATCTCTCGTCGCCGCCGGGTTCGACCGGACGCCGGAGATCGCCGCCTCGGCGATCCCGCGCGAATGGGCGGAGACGCCCCTCGATCGCCTCGGCGTCCGGCCGGGCGATCTGATCCGCTTGACGGGCGAAACGGAAAAACCGACGACGTGGGTCGTCGGTGAACTCCGGTGAACCTGTCTTTCTCGCCCACGTAATCGCTTCGCAAACAACTGGTTCGCAATTCATCGATCGGTGAACATCCGGTCCTTACCCGCAAACGAGGCTCGAGGACGTCCAATCGTGCACAACGACGGGAGGCAGACGATGCGTGATCGGATTCTGGACTCGTTCCTCGAGAGGCAGCGTGAAGAGGGCCTCGCCTTGAGCCGAGCGAGCGACCTGTTCGAGCTGGTCGCGATCGACCCGCCCGTGCCGACGAAGTACCTCGTGCGGTTCCACTCCCGCGGGATGGTCCGCTCCCCCGAGGGGGAGATCGTCGAGGCGGAGCGGTTCGACGTCGGGATCCGCTTCGGGCCCGATCATCTCCGGCGCGTCACCCCGTACGAGCTGGTGACTTGGCTGGCGCCGGGGACGGTGTTCCATCCGAACATCCGCCCGCCCTACATCTGCATCGGGCGCGTGACGCCGGGGATCGGGCTCGTCGACCTGATCTACCAGGTATTCGAGGTGATCGGTTACGTGAAGGTGACGATGCGCGAGGACGACGCGCTCTGCCTCGAGGCCTGCGCGTGGAGCCGCGAGAACAAGGCGCGTTTCCCGATCGAGGCGCGGCCGCTGAAGCGACGGGCGTTGCGCCTGGAGACGCGCGAGCCGGAGGCGACGCGGTGATCGCGACCGAGCAGGACGGGCGCTGGCTGGTCTTCCGCGCGGCGGTCTCCGCGACGCCGGACGGATCGACCCCCTGGGATCTCCTGCGCGCGAACGCCGGTCTGCCGGGGCCCGCAAAGATCGTGCTCCCCGGCGGGCGCGGTCCCGCCGAGGCGCGCGCCGAGCTGCGGATCGAGGAGCGGGACCGTCCCGACCGGATCACGCGGGCGATCCACGCGGTACGGATCGCGGCGGCGGCGCTCGGGGCGGACGAGCCGATCGCCGAGCGCGCCGCCGATCCGGTCGACTGGCTCGACCTGCTCGAGCGGATCGGATGGCCGGGGCGGGAAAAGGGGCCGGAGCGGTT
>WJJW01000404.1 GCA_014729455.1 Candidatus Eiseniibacteriota bacterium | reverse complement strand
CGCCCGGAAGATCGTGCTGGAGGAGGCCGGCCTGGGGCCGGACGACCCGCTCGACGCCTCCGGCGCCACCGTCGCCGATCGCCTGCTCGCCCGGCACCGCATGTACCTGCCGCTCCTCGCGCCCCTGCTCGGGCGGCTCCCGATCCACGGCATGGCCCACGTCACCGGCGGCGGGATCCCGGAGAACCTGCCCCGCGCGCTCCGACCCGGCCTGCAGGCCCGGGTCGATCCGGAGAGCTGGTCGGTCCCGGAACCGTTTCCGACCCTGCAGCGCCTCGGGGAGGTGCCGATCGCGGAGATGCGCGCGGTCTTCAACATGGGGATCGGCTACATCCTCGTCGTTCCGGCCGGATCGGAGGAGGAATGGAGCGCAGCGATCGCCGAAGCCGGAGAGAGCCCGGTCCCGCTGGGCGGGGTCGAGGAGGGGGAGTCCGGAGTCGTCTGGGAGGGGAGCCCGGGCGATGGCATCCCCCGTTGACAGGAGCGGAACGGCGCGTCTAGACTCCTCCTATTCGATGAAACGTGGGCGATTAGCTCAGTTGGTTAGAGTGCTTGCTTGACATGCAAGAGGTCAGTGGTTCAATTCCACTATCGCCCACCATTTCAAGAAGCTGCGGGGTTTCCGACCCCGGGTGGTCGTGCGACGGAAGTAGAAGTAGAAGCTTGCTTCTCACCCGCCGGCCCGAACGGGCCAGGCGCGGTTCGGATCGCGAGGGACCGGTGTGTCCCATCCGTTCGACGAGAGGCGGCGTCGTCCGTCCTCGTCTTTTTTGTGTCCCCGGTGGGGACGTGAGGAGGTGATCGTTCATCGCCAAACAGCCTGAAGTCCGTGTCAACGATCGAATCCGGGTTCCGATGGTCCGCGTCATTTCACCGGAGGGCAACCAGCTCGGGGTGATGGCGATTTCGGAGGCGCTCAAGCTGGCGCAGCTTCAGAACTACGACCTCGTCGAGGTCGCGCCGAACGCCCGTCCCCCGGTTTGCCGAATCATGGACTTCGGCAAGTACAAGTACGAGCGGAACAAGCACGACCGCCAGGCGAGGAAGAAGACCCACACCTACACGATCAAGGAGGTGAAGGTCCGGCCGAAGATCGAGGAGCACGACTTCACCTTCAAGATGCGCAACGCCCGGAAGTTCCTGACGGGAAGGGACAAGGTGAAGTTCACCTGCATGTTCCGCGGAAGGGAGATGGCGCATCAGGAGCTGGGCGCCGCCCTGCTCGATCGGATCGTGGAGGAGCTGGACGACGTGGCCTTCGTCGAGTCGCGTCCGAAGATGGAGGGACGCGCGATGATCATGATCATGGCGCCGCGCAAGGACCAGAAGCCGTCGGACGACGGCGGGTCGGACCGGAAAGCGGACGCGGCCGAAGGTGCCGAACCACAGCGGCAACAGAGGGAGCGATAGATCGGAAGGACGCGGCCGTTCGGGTCGCGGAGCGAGGAGACGAGATGCCGAAGATCAAGACCCGTAGAGGAGCGGCCAAGCGATTCAAGCTCACCGGATCGGGAAGCATCCGGCGGGGGAAGTCGCACAAACGCCACCTTCTCACGCACAAGACGCGCAAGCGCAAGCGCCACCTCCGGCAGGTGACGCTCGTCGATTCCGTGGACAACGGGAGAGTACGCCGACAGCTCGTCCGGGGCTGATCGCCGCAGGAACGAAGACCGAGACGTTTCGAATTCGAAGAGGAAGAGAGCCATGCCACGCTCACAAGGCACCGTGCCGAGGCACGCGAGAAATAAGAAGATCCTGAAAGCTTCGAAGGGGAGTCGGGGCGGTCGCCGCCGGCTCTTGCGGACCGCGAAGGAGAATGTGCTCCGGAGCCTCGCCTTCGCCTACCGGGATCGACGGAACCGCAAGCGGTCGATGCGCAGACTCTGGATCCAGCGCATCAACGCCGCTGCGAGGATGCACGGTCTCAGCTACAACCAGTTCATCTCCGGTCTGAAGAAGAGCGAGATCACGATCGATCGCAAGCAGCTCAGCGAGCTGGCGATCCAGGACGCCGCCGCGTTCGGGAAGCTGATCGAAGAGGCGAAGGCCCATCTGGATGCACCGGCGTCCGGAGCGACACGGGATTCGTCGTGACCATGATCGCGGAGCTGGATCGGCTCGAGGAGAGGATCTCCCAGGCGGCCGAGACGATCCGCGTCCTGCAGGAGAGGTTGAAGGAGGCCGAGGAGGCTTGCCGTCGGCTCGAGGAGGAGCGGGAGCACCACCTCGAGGAGCGATCGGCCCTCGCGGAGCGGATCTCCCGTCTCGTGGAGAGAGTTGACGCTCTCCGGATGGAGCTCTAGACTCCGACTCGGAGTCGACCGACGATTCGCAACCACGCCGGGATCCGGGGGAGTGGTGCGATGCAAGAAACGAGCGAGACGAGCACGGTTCGCATTCTCGGCGAATCGTTCCGCATACGGGGAGGGGGACCCGAGGAGATCGAGGCGCTGGCCCGATTCCTCGAGGAGCGGATGGGAGAAATCCGCTCGCGGAACGAGACCCTCCCGCTGCGCAGCCTCCTGATTCTCACGAGCCTCAACCTCGCCCAGGATCTCTTCCGCGAACGTCGGGAGCGGGATGAGTTCCAGCGCCTCGTGGAGAAGCGATCCCGCGCCCTCCGCGAGAGGCTGGAGACGGAGTGTGGTCTTCGCGCGGAGGGGGACTCGCGAGAGGCTTTGCCTTCCGCCGATGCCGCCGAGCAGGAACGGTTCTCGGAAGGTCCCTGCCCTGCTGGTGATGACGTCGAGCGTTCTTGAGCCAACAGTCATCAAAAGGGAGTCCGGAAAGGGTCGGGAATGGGACCCCCGCGAGGGGGTGCAGGAACGACCGGATCCGACACCCACCTGGTAACCCAGGTTCGAGAGCTCAGTGTCACACCGCAGTGTGGCGGGGATCTTCCGGTCGCTTCGCGGTTCCGGGCGCGAGGGGAGGCTGATCGATGCAGGATTCCTGGCCGATCTTCGTTGGGATCGCGATCGCCGCGGCGATCGCGGGTCTCGGGATCGGCTGGCTGTCGTTCCGGGCCGCCTCGGCCCGGCGGATCGCCGCTTCCCGTCGTGCGGCCGAGGAGATCCTCGCGGAGGCGAGCCGGGAAGCGGAGCTGGCCCGGAAGGCGGCCCTCCTCGAGGCACGGGAACAAGGCCTGCGGGAAAAGGAGCGCTTCGAAGAAGAGACGCGCTCGATTCGCCGTGACCTGGAGACGCGCGGCAACGCCGTCGCCGACCAGGAGGGGCGCCTGCAGCGAGAGGGATCCCGCCAGGCGGAGGAACGGGAGGAGATCGAGCGCGACCGGCGGAGCCTCGCGCAGGAGAAGCGGAGGCTCCTCGACCGGAAGAAGGAGGTCGAGGCGATCGTCGCCGAGCAGACGCAGCGGTTGGAGAAGATCGCCGGCCTGACGGTGAGCGAAGCCCGCCTGGAGCTGAAGAAGAATCTCGAGGACGAGGTGCGTGGCGACGTAGCCCGGCTGGGCCAGAGGCTCCGGGAGGAGGCGATCCGGAGTGCGGATCGAGAGGCCCGGCGGCTGATCGTGATCGCCATCCAGCGACTGGCTGCCGAGCAATCGATCGAGTCCACCGTGACGGTGGTCCCTCTCCCGAACGATGAGATGAAGGGAAGGATCATCGGACGCGAGGGCCGGAACATCCGCGCCTTCGAGACCGCCACCGGGGTGGACGTGATCATCGACGACACGCCCGAGGCGGTCCTCCTCTCCGCCTACGATCCCGTCCGGCGCGAAACGGCCCGCATCGCCCTGGAGCGGTTGATCGTCGACGGCCGGATCCATCCGGGGCGGATCGAGGAGATCGTCGCGAAGGTCGCCGAAGAGGTCGCGCGGGAGATCGAGGAGACCGGGGAGAGGGCGGGTCTGGAGGTCGGCGTTCACGGTCTGGCCCCCGAGGTCCAGCGAGGGCTCGGCCGCCTGCGCTACCGGACCAGCTCGGGACAGAACGTGCTGCGTCACTCCATGGAGGTCGCCTGGCTGGCGGACCTGATGGGAAGCGAGCTGGGTCTCGATCGCGACCTGGCCAGGAAGGGGGGTCTGCTTCACGACATCGGCAAGGGACTCGACCACGAGCACGAAGGACCGCACGCGCTCATCGGAATGGAGTTCCTCCGTCGGATGGGAGAGAGCGAGCTCGTCTGCGAGGTGGTCGGGGCCCATCACCAGGATCACGAGAGCGACTCGGTCTACGCCGCGCTCGTCTCGGCGGCGGACGCGATCTCCGGTGCGCGACCGGGGGCCCGCCGCGAGACGCTCGAGACCTACGTGAAGCGATTGAAGAAGCTCGAGGAGCTCGCCGACTCGTTCGAGGGGGTCGACCGGTCGTTCGCGATCCAGGCGGGCCGGGAGATCCGGATCCTCGTCCAGCATCAAGCCGTCGACGACGGCGACGCCACCGGTCTGGCGAACGAGATCGCCCGCCGCATCGAGAAGGAGCTGCAGTATCCCGGCCAGATCAAGGTGGTCGTCATCCGGGAGATGCGCGTGGTGGACTACGCGCGGTAGCCGGACGCGATGAACCTGCTCTTCATCGGCGACGTGTTCGGCAAGCCCGGGCGGAACGCCGTACGCAACCTCTTGCCCGGCCTGAGGCGGGAGCTCTCCTGCGACTTCGTGATCGCCAACGGGGAGAACGCCGCTTCGGGGGCCGGGATCACCGCGAGCACGGCCGAGGAGCTCTTCTCCGCCGGCGTCGACGTCCTCACCGGCGGGAACCACACCTTCGATCGCCGCGAAGGGCTTGCGGTCCTGGACGACGACCCGCGGATCCTCCGACCGTTCAACTATCCGCCCGACGCTCCGGGACGCGGATCGGGGCTGTACGACTGCGGTCCGTATCGGATCGGCGTCCTGAATCTGATCGGCCGGGTCTTTCTCCCGGCGACCGACTGCCCGTTCCGGGCGGCCGACTCGGTCCTCGAGGATCTGGCCGGCGCCACGCCGATCGTGGTGGTGGACCTCCATGCCGAAGCCTCTTCGGAGAAGCAGGGGATGGCCTGGTACCTGGATGGGCGGGCGACCCTGGTCGTCGGAACGCACACGCACGTGCAGACCGCGGACGAGCGGATCCTGCCGCGGGGAACGGCCGCGATCGGGGACGTCGGGATGACCGGCCCGCACGACTCGATCATCGGCGTTCGCAAAGAGCTCGCCCTGCACCGGCTCCGGACGCAGATGCCGGTCCGGTTCCAGCCGGCGGAGGAGGACGTGCGCCTCCACGCCGTCGTGGTCCGGATCGATCCGGAGTCGGGACGGGCGCTGGAGATCCGTCGGATCCAACGAAACCTGGAGTGAGGGGAATGGCGCGGAAGCTCGACGGCAAGTGGGCGGCGAAGGAGATCCGGCGGGAGCTGCGGGGGCGTGTCGATACTCTCGTGGAGCACGGAGTGCGGCCGAAGCTGAGCCTGATCCGGGTCGGCGAGGATCCGGCGTCGGTCGTCTACGTCCGGACGAAGGAGAGGGCGTCGGCGAAGGTCGGGATCGAGTCGGAGGTGCTCGTCCTGCCCGAGGACGCGACGGAAGCGCGGATCGCCGAGGAGATCGACCGTCGCGTGGCCGACACCGCGGTGCATGGGCTGCTGCTCCAGCTTCCTCTGCCCGGCGGTCTGGATCCGACGCCGCTGCTGTACCGGATCGATCCGGCGAAGGACGTCGACGGGTTCCACCCGTTCAACATCGGCATGCTCTGCCTCGGCGAGCCGACCTTCGTGCCGTGCACTCCGCTCGGGATTCTGGAACTGCTCGCCCGTCACGGGGTCGAGGTCGAGGGACGGCACGTGGCGATCGTCGGCCGCAGCACGACGGTCGGTCGACCGCTGGCGAACCTGCTCTCCCTGAAGCGTCCAGGAGGCGACGCGGCCGTCTCGATCGTCCACAGCCGGACGGCGTCGCCGGAACGGATCACGAGGGAGGCCGATCTCGTCGTCGCCGCGGCCGGACGGCGCGGGCTCGTCACGGCGGAGTGGATCGCGCCGGGTGCCGCCGTCGTGGACGTCGGGATCCACCGCACGGAGGACGGGAGTCTCCACGGAGACGTCGAGGCCGCCTCGGTGGGGGAGGTGGCCGGCTGGTTGAGTCCCGTTCCGGGGGGTGTCGGGCCGATGACGGTCGCCTGTCTTCTCGCCAACACCGTCCGGGCCGCCGAGGAACAGAACCGGAAGAAAGGATGAACCGGGATCGATGCACGACGAGCTGCGCCGGGAGCCGCCGCCCGAGATCCTGACGGTCAGCGAGGCGCTCGCCCTGGCCAAGGATGCGATCGAGATCGGGGTCGGCCCTTTGTGGGTCGACGGAGAGCTGAGCGGCTTCAAGCGGCACCGTCCTTCCGGCCATCTCTACTTCGACCTCAAGGACAACCGCGGCCGTGTCTCCTGTGTCATGTGGCGGGAGAGGGCGCGCCGTCTGCGGTTCGACCCGACCGACGGGATGCAGGTCCGCGTCCACGGCCGTTTCGGCATCTACGAGGTCCAGGGCCGGCTCCAGGTCTACGCGGATGCCCTGGAGCCGGCTGGGCTGGGGGAACTCCAGGCCGCGCTGGAACGGCTCAAAACGAGGCTGGCGGAGGAGGGGCTCTTCGCGAGCGAGCGCAAGCGGGCGCTTCCTCCTTTCCCGTCGGTGATCGGCGTGGCGACCTCCGACAGCGGGGCGGCTCTCCGGGACGTCCTTCGCGTGCTCGGGCAACGTTGGCCGATCGCGGAGGTGCTGCTGCGCCCCTGCGCCGTTCAGGGGGCATCGGCCGCGCCGGAGATCGCCGGCGCGCTGGAGGAGCTTGAACGGCGGGAGGAGCTGGATCTGATCCTCCTCGTCCGAGGGGGCGGCAGCATCGAGGATCTCTGGTGCTTCAACGAGGAGCGGGTCGTACGCGCGATCGCCGGTTCCCGCGTTCCCGTCGTGACCGGGATCGGGCACGAGATCGACGTCACGCTGGCCGATTTCGCCGCCGATCTGCGGGCGGCGACCCCCTCGCAGGCCGCGGAGCTCTCGGTCCCGGATCGGGAGGAGATCGTCGCGCAGCTTCGGGCGGAGGGAAGACGCCTGCGGGTGCGGACCGAGGGGCACCTTCGCGCGGCGCGGTTGCGGGTGGCGCGGATCGAGTCGAGCCACGGGCTGCGCCGGTCCCGGGAGATCGTCCGCAACCGCGCGCAGCGCGTCGACGAGCTGGCGATCCGTTTGGGCAACGCCAGCGCCCACGCGTTCGGTCGCCGCCGCGAACGGCTGGCGGCGCTGGGCCGGAGGTTCCGG
>WJJW01000403.1 GCA_014729455.1 Candidatus Eiseniibacteriota bacterium | reverse complement strand
GGAAGCGTCCCTGCAGCAGCTCGGTCGTCGGCGGCGGATCGGGGGTGACGACCCAGTCGCCGCGATCGATCCGCTCCTTCTCGATCCCGTGGAGATTGATCGCGACCCGCTGTCCCGGATGGACCACGTCGACGTGCGCGTTGTGCACCTCGAGGGACTTGATCCGGGTCTCGTGGCCGCCCGGTTCGATCCGCGCGCGGTCGCCGACCTTCAGGCTCCCCGCCCAGAGGGTGCCGGTCACGATCGTCCCGAACCCCTGCAGGGTGAAGACCCGGTCGATCGGCAGCCGGGTGAACCGCCCGCGGGGCGAGAGGTCCGCCTCCGCGACCGCGGCGTCGAGGGCGGCGAGCAGCTCCTCCTTCCCCTCTCCCGTCATCGCGCTGACCGGGATCACCGGAGCGCCCGCCAGGCAGGTCCCGGAGAGGTACGTGCCGACCTCCTCCAGCGCCAGGGCGCGCCAGTCGTCGTCGACCAGGTCGACCTTGGTGAGCGCCACGACGCCGGTGTGCGCGCCGAGCAGGTCGACGATGTCGAGGTGCTCGCGCGTCTGCGGCATGATCCCCTCGTCGGCGGCGATCACGAGAAGGATGATGTCGATCCCGCCGGCCCCGGCGAGCATGTTCCGGACGAACCGCTCGTGGCCGGGAACGTCGATCACGCCGCAGCGGATCCCCGACGGGGTGGTCACCGAGGCGAAGCCGAGTTCGATCGAGATCCCGCGCTTCTTCTCGTCCTTGAGACGGTCGGTGTCCACGCCGGTCAGCATCTTGATCAGGACCGTCTTGCCGTGATCGATGTGGCCGGCCGTGCCGATGATGCAGGGCCGTTTCATCGGAGCGGGGCGTCCACCTCGATCCGCCGGATGTCGGCGCCGAGGGCGGAGAGCTTCTCCTCGATCGCTTCGTATCCGCGGTCGATGTGGTAGATCCGCGAGACGGTCGTGGTGCCGTTGGCCACGAGACCGCCGAGGATCAGCGCCGAGGAGGCGCGGATGTCGGTCGACATCACGGGAGATCCCTGGAGGCTGCGACTTCCGCGCACCGTGGCGACGTTTCCGTGGACCGAGATCTCCGCGCCGAGGCGCGCCAGCTCCGGAACGTGCGTGAACCGGTCCGGGTAGATCGTCTCGTGGATGACGCCGATCCCTTCGGCGACGCAGAGCAGCGCCATGAACTGCGCCTGGAGGTCGGTCGGGAAGCCCGGATAGACGGCCGTCTCGACGTCGGCGGCGCGCAGCCGCCCCTCCTGGACGAGGCGGATCCGATCTCCTTCGCATTCGACGCGGCAACCCATCTCGCGGAACCGGGCGAGGACGATCTCGAGGAGATCAGGGCGTGTGCCGGTGCAGATGATCTCCCCCCCGGTGATCGCGCCCGCGGCGAGGTACGTGCCGGTCTCGATCCGGTCGGGGATGTTCGTGAACGTCGTGGGATGCAGGGCGTCGACCCCCTCGATCTCGATCGTCTTGGTGCCGTGGCCTCGGATCCGGGCGCCGGCGGCGATGAGGAAGTCGGCCAGGGCGACGATCTCCGGTTCGCAGGCGGCGTTCTCGATCCGGGTGAGCCCGCGCGCGAGGGTCGCCGCCATCATCACGTTGCCGGTCGCGCCGACGCTCGACTTCTCGAACGGGATCCGCGCTCCTTTGAGCTGGTCCGCCCGCGCGACGATGTAACCGTGCTCGAGATCCACCTTCGCGCCGAGCTGCCGCATCCCCTTGATGTGCAGATCGACCGGTCGGGGGCCCCACGCGCACCCGCCCGGCAACGACACGCGCGCCCGCCCGAAGCGGGCGAGCAGCGGGCCGAGGACGTAGACCGACGCCCGCATCTTGCGGACCAGGTCGTAGGGCGCCTCGGTGGAGACGAGATCGCGCGCGTCCAGCTTCAGCGAGCGCTCCTCGTGGTCGCCGGCGACGCCGAGGAGCCGGAGGAGCTCGAGCATCGTCAGGACGTCGTGGAGGCGGGGGACGTTGTGGATCCGGGTCGGGCCGGGGATCAGCAGCGAGGCCGCCATGATCGGCAGCGCGGCGTTCTTCGCGCCGCTGATCCGAACCTCGCCCGCGAGACGCCGGCCCCCCTGGATCTCGATTCCTTCCATGCCGGTATCCCTCCGTACCGGCACGATACCCCGCCGGAGAGGCCGGAACAACAGACGAGCCGCCGCGCCGGCGGATCCCGCGTGTCACACCGGCGAGGGGCGGACGTATCCCGGATACAGACCTCCAGCGCTCGTGGGGGATCCGGTCCCGTCTTCGGGTGGAGTGAAACTGGCAGCCCCGATTTCGCACCACGCTCGATGCGGGACCGGCCTTTTTCTGGTCTTTCTGCTCTGCGCCTCCGGAGGGTCCGCCGATCAGTCCTCGTCGGACTCGTCGGTCCAGCCGCCGGGATCCCCCTGCTCGGGCGCCCTCGGCTCCACCATGACCGTCTTCTCCCGCGTGACGAGGGCGAGCCCCGGAGGAGCCTTCCGCGGCCTGCGGACGTACTTCTTCAACGTGTAGACCACCGGAGCCTTGCGGGACGTCCGGGCCTTGCTGAACCACGCGGCGATCGCGGCGACCTCCTCGATCGTGCGCACGCTCGGGTTGTCCTTCCGCCCTTGCCGCCGCAGCACGACGTGGCTGCCGGGGCATCCGTGGACGTGGAACCAGAAGTCCTCCGGGCGGGCGAGGGTGTGGCTGACGAAGTCGTTCTCGGCGTTCGATCGACCGACGAGCACGGTCCAGCCCTCGCGGGTCTTGTACGTGCGCGGATGGAACGCGGGGCCCCGTTCCCTCTTCCGGACCGGTGCCTCGCGCGCGGCGGATCGCGACGCGGCCGGACCTCCCGCCGGCGCGGCGTCCGCGGCGCGGCGGTCCCATCGCTCGATCTCGCGCTTGCGGGCGAATCGGCCGAGGGCCTCCCGGAGCCATCCCGCCCCTTTGCGTTCCAGCTCGGTCCCCCCGGTCCGGGCCCGTTCCTTGAGGATCGAGAGGCGCGCGACCGCCTCCTCCAGCGCCCGGATCCGTCGCGCGCGGAGCGGGACGCCGCGCTCCAGACGCCGGGCGGTGCGGAAGATCCGGTCGGCGTTGGCCGGCGGCGAGAGGGTCGGGTCGAGGTCGATCTCGAACGTGCGCGTCGGATCGCCGGGATCGGGACAGGCGAACCGGTCCGCGCCGCGCGGGATCTCCTGTGCGTGCACGAGCAGCGCTTCGGCGCGGCGCCGCAGGTCCGGAGCGGTCTCGGCCGAACGCGCCTCGGCGCGGAGCTTCCCGTGGAGCTGGAGCAGCCGCCGTTCTTCCTTCTCCAGCAGGCGCAGATACGCCTCGCGGACGGTGCGCCCCTCCTCGTGGCGGAGCACCTCCTCGTGCGACTTCTCGAGCTGCGTGAACAGCCCGCCCGGCCGCCGGCTCCGGTGCGCCTCGAGCGAGGGAAGCGGAACCGGGCTGACGAACGCGACCGGCAGGCCCGCGGGCGGGTCCGGGAGGCG
>WJJW01000402.1 GCA_014729455.1 Candidatus Eiseniibacteriota bacterium | reverse complement strand
CGTCCGGCGTCCACGATTCAGCTCCGTCAGGAGAATCGGTTTCTTCTGCTTGGCGACCCAGCTCGAGAATCCGAACCCGAAGTCGAACTTCACCCCGCCGATCAGATCGACGATCTCGCCCTTGCTGGCGGCGACCGACAGCTCCTTGACCTCGCGGTCGACGAGGAAGAGGGTCGCGTGCTCGAACGGAATCGCCTGCTCCGTCAGCTCCAGGAGACGTCCGAACAGCCGCTCCCGGTCGTCGCAGCATTGCGTGAGCCGGGTGATCTCGTAGAGCACCTCCAGTTCGGTCCGCTCCCAGGCGTCGCCGGACGACTTGCTCCGGCGCAGGACCTGGATGATCTTGTTGTGCACGGTGTGCGCCGCGGTCAAGACCTCGCTGGCCCGCTTCTGCGCCGCGGCCTGCGTCACCTGACGGAGCAGCCGTTCCCCTTCGCGGTTCGTGATCAGCCCCTCCTCCGCGAGGAGCTTCAAGAGCCGCTGTTCGCCCTTCCTGAGCTTTTCGGTCACGTCCTGAAGCTGCTTCGGCCCCTGGCCGTTGCGTCGAGCCATCCTAGTTCTCCTCCTGAGTCAAACCGCAACCAAACGGTTCCCGTCCCGACTCCCGCCCCTTCCTGCGTACCGATGGCGACCCGCTACGCAACCCGCCTCCTCCCGTCCGCCGGTGTCGTCCGGCCGGTCAAACGGATCGGATCGGGTCGCCGCCGGATCGACGCATCGACCCGGGCGATTTCGCCGACGAGATCCTCGCGGATCTCTGCGAGCTCCTTCTCGACCACCACGCGTCGCGCCAGGCCGAGCCAGCCCGGACGGACTCCCGCGACCAGCAGCACGGTGCCTGCGCCGCCGAGGAACCCGGCGGCCAGGCCGGGTGCGAGATCCAGAAACAGTCCCACGATCCCCCCGATCACCCCGTCCTCAGCCTGCGAAGACCTTCTTCAGCCGTCCGCGCAAGCGGAGGATCGCCTTCGTGTGGATCTGGGAAACGCGCGATTCGGAAATGTGCAGAGTCTCCCCGATCTCCTTCAGGGTCATCTCCTCGTAGTAGTACAGCGCCACGACGAGCCGCTCCTGCTCCGAGAGGTTGTTGATCGAGCCGAGAAGCAGCTCCTTGTTCTCCTCCTCCTCGATCAGGTGCAGGGCGTCGGGGGCATGCTCGTCCTCGAGCATGTCCGCCAGCCCCGACAGGTCGTGGTCCTCGTCGACCGGCACGGCCTGGTCGAGCGAGAGGACGACCGTCCCGCGCACCTCTTCGATCAGACGGAGCAGCTCGTGCAGGGTCATCCCCATCTCCCGGGCGATCTCCACCTCCGTCGCCGTCCGCCCGAGCTTCTGGTCGAGGGAATTGCAGACGCGCTCGAGGTTGCGGGCCTTCCGGCGCGTGGTCCGCGACACCCAGTCCATGCTCCTCAACTCATCGAGGACCGCGCCCTTGATCCTCCAGATCGCGTAGGTCTCGAACTTCGTTCCGCGCTCCGGATCGTATTTCTCGAGGGCATCGAAGAGCCCGATGATCGCCGTGTTGACGAGATCGTCCTTCTCGATCGACTTCGGCAGAGTGGTGGCGATCCGATCGACGACGTACTTCACGAGCGGGGCGTACCGTTGAAGCGACGCCTCCCGCTCGCGCTCGGCCTTGGGCGCATCTTTCGGGACGATGTTCTGCGACAGTCTCGCCAGGGCGTTCATCTCAGGCATGGCACCTCCGGCCGGTGCGGCGGGACCGGCCTTCCTGCTGTCCCCTCAAGCGGGGGCATCCTCCAGGTTCGCGATCTTTCGTGGACGCTGCGGGTCTTCGGACTCGAGCGGCTCCGGCTCGTGCGTGTCGAGGAGCCGGCTCGCCAGTTGGTCGATGCACTTCGAACCGGTCGACCTCGGGTAGAGCTTCAGAATCGGCATCCGGCTGCGAATCGCCGAGCCGACCCGGGGATCCTCCAGAACGATCCCCAGGAGAGCGGGCTCGACCGACAGGAAGCTCCGGGAGACCTCGCGGATCCTCTCGTACGCTTCCCGTCCTTCGCCGGAATCGGCGGCGCGGTTGACCACGATCCACGGACGGGTTCCGCCCGGAGGATCGGCGACCAGCTTCAAGCTCGCGTATGCGTCGGCGAGCGAGGACGGCTCCGGCGTCGTCACGACGATGACCTCGTCGGCCGCGCGCGCCAGGTGCAGCGCGATCCGGTTGATCCCCGACGGGGTGTCGACGAGGATCAGATCCCGCCGGTCGACGGTCTCCGAGATGGAGCAGAGGAGCCGCTCACAGCGGACCTCGTCGAGGTTGGCCATCTCCTCCACTCCCGACGCCCCCGGCAGGACCCGGACTCCCGAGTCCGCGGTCAGCACGATCTCCTCGATCCCCTTTTCGCCCGTCAGGACGTGATGCAGGGTGTGCTGCGGGGAGAGCCAGAGCTGGAGATCGACGTTGGCCATCCCCCAGTCCCCGTCCACCAGAAGCACCGGATGCTGCCGGCGGCGGACGGCGATCGCCAGGTTCGCGGCCAACGTGGTCTTGCCGACCCCTCCCTTGCCGCTCACCACCGCGATCGTGCGGGCCTCGGGCCTCTGGAGCGGAGGGGCGCCGGGCCTTCCCGTGCAGACGACCGTCAGGCTCGGCTCTTCTCGATGGCTTCGTCCCATTCGATCCCCCCCGGCATCGATGGCCCCCGACGGGCCGCGCGCCGCGGTCGGGCGAAATGCAACCGGCGTGCCCGAATCGTGGATCGATCTGCGATTTCGACAGCCTCTTGGCGTCCAACCGGTTCGAAGTCGATCCCCCGCGACCGCCGGAGGGTCTTCCGCCGAGAGGGCGCGCGCGGCGGTCAATCTTCATGCGCCATTCGGAACGATCGGTCGATTCCGGACCGGTGGGATCGGGGCAGGATCAGGCCGGGATTCGGGAGGAGCGGATCCGCAGCGCGGTGACGGTCCGGAGATGGGGCAGGTTCGGACCCGTGGGGGAGCCGGCGACCAGATGGAAGAGGCGGCGGCGGTCGATCGCCTCCCGCGCGATCGACTCCAGATCGACCAGGTCGGCCGGGGTGTCGATCGCGACGGCGACACCGGTGCGCGAGGGATCCAGGAGATCCCGCAGCGTCCGACGCCGCTGCGGGCCCGCGGCCCCGTGGACCGGTTCCCGCTCCAGCCCGAGACGGACCGGCCCGTCCCCCCGGTCGATCCGCGCCCGGTACCCGCCGGGGATCACCAGGATCTGCCGGGGGACGGGGCGCTCGTCCCGGACGGCGATCCGCACCGGCAGATCGATCATCCGGTCCAGTCCCTCACAGAGGCCGCGGGTCAGGCGGGAGCTCGACCCCAGATCGACCAGGATCGGCGCGAGGATTCCGGCCGCCTGGCGACGAAGGCACCGGGCGGCCCGAACGAGCCGACCGGTTCCCAAAGACAGGAACAGGAGACCGGAGTCGGCCAGTTCTGCGGGCGCGGAGGGCCGGCTGCGGAGCAGGACCCGCCGCGCGGCGGGCGGCAGGAAGGGGGTGAGCGATCCGCGCAAGACCGCCGCCACCGACGCGTCCGCTTCCGGATCTCGGTCGGCATGCTGGATCGCCCGCTTCGAGAGCAGATCGCGCGCCCCCATCCGAAGGGCGTCCCAGGCGGCGCGTCCCCCATCGAGGGTGTCCGGAGTCAGGACGATCGTGCGCGGGCGCGGGGCCGCGAGCGCGCGCAGGGTCGTCAGCCCGTCCATCCGCGGCAGCTCCAGGTCGAGGAAGAGGAGATCGGGCGCTTCGAGACCGGTCCGGCGCACGACCTCGCTGCCGGTCCGTGCCGGGGGCAGGAGTTCCACGCCCGGCAGGACGCGCGCGACCTGCTCCTCCACCCGGTCGATCAGGGTGGACGATCCGCTCGCGACGAGGCACCGCATCGGGCCGGCCGGCGGCCCCCACGATCCGCGCCTCGCGGACCTACGCCGCAGCGCGTCGATCCGTCTCGTGGAACCGATCCTCCGTCCGCTCCAGGGCGGCGGAGAGCTGCTCGCTTCCGAGCGCCAGGAGACGATCGACGGTCTGCCGCGGCAGATGGAGGGTCTCCGCGATCCCGGTCGGCCCCATCTTCTCGTAGTGGAAGAGGGCCAGCGCGATCCGCTCGGTCCTCGCCATCGTCTCGAGCGTCTCCCGGATCACCTTTCGCCGCAGCGGGTCGGGCAGGTTCGGTTCCCCTCCCCGCGCGGACGGTCTCGGGCTGGAACGTTGCATCGGGCTTCCCCCTTTCCCGCCGATACGGTGTCCGGTCTCCGCAGTGCAACCTGCGTGCCATGCCGCGAGGGGTCGTCCCGATTCCGGAACGCAAGGCGGGGCAAGGACTCTCCGCGTCGGGGGGGACGGCCCGCCCCGCGCGAGGGAGGGAACTGGCCAGCGGCGGATCGGAGGAGATCCGGACAGGCAAGAACCTGACCGCTATTCGCCTCCGCCGTCGCCGTCCCGGATCTTGCTTCGGAGGGTCTGGCGGCTGATTCCCAGGACCTCCGCCGCTTTGGTCTTGTTCCCTTTGAGCCGCTCGAGGGTGTGGACGATCGCCGCGCGCTCGACCTCCTCGAGCGTCAGAAGCTCCTCTCCGGCGAACAGGAGCCGCGGCTCTTCGATCTCGGTCCTCCTGCGCCGCGATCCGGAAAGGGAGGCGGGCAGGTGCTCGGGCAGGATCTCGGTCGACTGCGTGAGCAGGACGAGCCGCTCGATCATGTTCTTCAGCTCCCGGACGTTCCCCGGCCAAGCGTAGGAGCGGAGGATCTCCATCGCTCCGTCGGAGATCTTGCGGGTGGAGCGGCGGAGGTCGCGGCTGAACCGTTCCACGAAGATCTCCGCAAGGGCGGGGATATCCTCCGGCCGCTCCCGCAGCGGGGGAACGTCGATCGGGATGACGTCGAGGCGGTAGTAGAGGTCTTCGCGGAACGCACCCTTCTGCACCTCCTCGAAGAGGTCCTTGTTCGTCGCGGCGATCACCCGGACCTGGACGCGGCAATCGACGGTCGAGCCGAGTTTGCGGAACGACTTCGTCTCGAGGACCCGCAGCAGCTTCGCCTGCATCGGCATCGGCATCTCCCCGATCTCGTCGAGAAAGAGGCTGCCCCGGTCCGCCATCTCGAAGAGACCGCGCTTCACCCCCTTCGCGTCGGTGAAGGCCCCCTTCTCGTGACCGAACAGCTCCGATTCGATCAGGTTCTCGGGAACCGCGCTGCAGTTGAAGTCGACGAACGGCCCCTTCGCGACCGGGCTCGATCGGTGGATCTGCCGGGCGACCAGCTCCTTGCCGACCCCGGTCTCGCCGCGGATCAACACCGTCGAGGTCGGTGAGGAAGCGGCCAGCTCGACCCGTTCGAGCAGCTCTTGCGTCTTGCGGCTCGGTCCGAAGACGTCGGTCGGCGACATCAAGTTGTCGACGTCCTGCTGGAGCGTGTCGACGTGCCGCTGGAGATGCGCGGTGGAGAGCGCCGAGGAGATGATCACCTTCAGATGATCGAGGTCGACCGGCTTGGTCAGGTACTGGAACGCTCCCAGCTTGATCGCCTCGACCGCGGAGTCGATCCGGCCGTAGGCGGTCATGATGATCGCGACGATCTCCCGGTGGCGGGACCGGATCTCGCGGAGGACCTCGATGCCGTCCTCCTCCGACTCCTTGAGCTTCTGATCCAGCAGGACCAGATCGACGAGGTCGGAATCGAGGATCCGCAGCGCCTCTACTCCGCTGGAGGCGGTCCGAACCTGGGTCTCCTCATCGGTCAGGGCCGCTTCGAGCGAGACGCGGATCGACTCTTCGTCGTCGACGACCAGAATCGTGTTGCTCATCTCAACGTTCCCTCTTTCGGCGATCGGCGATCCTCCTCTCGACCGGAAGATCGATCGAGATCGTCGCGCCCTTGTTTTCGATCGACCGCAGCGAGATGAAACCGCCGTGCTCCTTGATGATCGACTGGGAGATCGACAGCCCGAGCCCGGTCCCCTTCGGCCGCGTGGTGAAGAACGGATCGAACACCCGGGGCGCGACGTCCTTCGGGACCCCGCGGCCGGTATCGGCGATCCGGATCTGGACGAAGCGCCGGATCGGCACGGCCTGGTCGTAACGGATCCGATCGGTCTTCCGCTGCCCGGTTCCCTTCCGCAGGTGCGGCCGCCGCCGGATGACCACGCATTCGAGCGTCAGGCGCCCTCCGGACGGCATCGCTTCGATCGCATTCCCCGTGACGTTCAAGAGGACCTGCGTGATCTGCTCCGGATCGAGATAGATCTTCGGGATCCGTCCCCGGACCTTGACCTCCACCGTGATCCCCAGCTCGTCGCATCGGGCTTGCTGGAGCTCCACCGCCTTGCGGATCGTCTCCACGACCTGGGACTCCGCGAGCTGCGGCTTTCCCGGCCTGGCGAACGACAGGAGCGATTCGACGATCCGGTTCAGCCGGGCGGTCTCGTCGAGGAT
>WJJW01000401.1 GCA_014729455.1 Candidatus Eiseniibacteriota bacterium | reverse complement strand
GCGCTACACCGATCTGGTCATGGGAAGTTTGCTGGGCGGTCGGACCGCATCCCGGAAACACTGGTCGGAGGCGTTCGACTGCGTGGTCGTGCGCGCGGGGAAGCCCGCGTTCTTCCGCAACCGGGAC
Organism: Candidatus Eiseniibacteriota bacterium; assembly: GCA_014729455.1. GTDB lineage: Bacteria > Eisenbacteria > RBG-16-71-46 > CAIMUX01 > VGJL01 > WJJW01. Next base: position 13,699 of record WJJW01000401.1, on the reverse strand, counting down.
GCGGCCCGGCGGGTGGCCTTCGGCGGACGGCGAGCGCACGCCTTCTCCGGGGGAGGGGTCCGTCATCTCGAGCGGGTCCTGGGCTGTCGCGGCGATCGGATCCTCTTTTTCGGGGACCACACCTACGGGGACATTCTCAAGAGCAAGCGGGTCTGCCTCTGGAGGACGGCGATGATCGTCCGGGAGGTCGAGCGGGAGGTGGAGATCGCAGGCCGTTTGGCGAAGGAGCGGCGGAAGCTCGAGCGCATCCGGTTGCGGCGGGAGCGGCTGGAGCGGATCCGGGATCATCTGATCGGGATCGCGATGGAGCCGGCGGGAAGGCGGAAGGGCCCGATGTCCCGGGCCGACGCGAAGCGGATGCGGGAGCTCGTCGAGAAGAAGATCGATCGCCTCGAGGAGGCGGCCGGCGGCCTAGAGGATCTTTGCGACCGAGCTCACAATCCATACTGGGGACCGATCTTCCGGACCGCCGGCGAGCCGAGCTACTTCGCCTCCCAGCTCCGGGAGTTCGCTTGCATCTACACCGGTCGCGTTTCCAACTTCCTTCACTACCCCGTGGACAAGTACTTTCAAGTACGTCCGGAGCTGCTGCCGCACGAACGGGAGGAGGGCTGATGCCGCCGGAAACGCCGCTCGAGCTGATCATCGCCGGAACCCGACTGACCTTCGAGGAGGCAGTGCGCGTGGCACGAGAGCCGGCGGTCCGGGTCCGGCTCGCCCCGGCTGCGAAGCAACGGCTCGACGAGGTCCGCCGTTTCGTCGAGGAGCATTGGCTCGCCGAAGGTCCGGACGGAGCCCGCCCGATCTACGGCTTCAACACCGGCGTGGGGGCGCTCAAGGGGTTTCGCGTTCCCACCGAGCGGATCGACGACTTCCAGAGGCACTACGTCCGCGCCCACTGCGTCGGGGTCGGACCCGACCTGCCGGACGAGACCGTCCGCGCCGCGCTCCTCCTTCGGGCGAACAGCCTCGCCTCCGGATTCTCCGGAGTCCGTTCCGAGCTCGTCGAAGCGCTGCTCGTCCTGCTCAACGCGCGTATCCACCCAAAGGTCCCGGCGGTGGGCAGCCTCGGGGCCAGCGGGGATCTCGCTCCGCTGGCGCACGTCGGAGCGGTCCTGATCGGCGAGCCGGACGCCCGCGTCGCCTGGCCCGGGGGAGAAGGAACGGTCGCCGATCTGCTCGAGACCGGGATCGACTGGCGACCGATCGGCTTCGCTGCGAAGGAGGCGATGGCCCTGACCAACGGGACGAGTTTCATGCTCGCCCTCGCGATCCTCCTGCTCGAGGACGCCCGGCGGTGTCTCCGGTCCGCCGATCTCGCGGCGGCCCTCTCGCTCGAAGCGATGCAGGGGGAGATCGCCGCGTTCGACGGGCGGCTGGTCTCCCTGCGCCCGCAACCGGGCCAGCAGGTCTCGGCGGCCAACGTCCGGGATCTCGTCGAGGGGAGCGGCCTGCTCGGGAACCATCCGAGCGCCGATCCGCGCGTTCAGGACGCCTACAGCCTGCGGTGCGTCCCCCAGGTTCACGGTGCCAGCCGCGACGCGCTTCGTTTCCTGGCCGAGGTCGTCGACCAGGAGCTGAACGCCGTCACCGACAACCCGTTGCTGATTCCCGAGGGGGACCACTACTGCGCGCTCTCCGGAGGGAACTTCCACGGCCAACCGCTCGCGTTCGCCCTCGACCTCGCGGGGCTCGCGCTCGCCGAGCTGGGGAGCATCTCCGAGCGCCGGCTCTTCCGGTTGCTGACCTCGCACCTGAGCTACGGCCTCCCCGAAAACCTGACGGGAGGGGATCCCGGTCTGAACACCGGCTACATGATCGTGCAGTACACGGCCGCCGCGCTCGTCGCGGAAAACAAGATCCTCTGCCGGCCCGCGTCGTGCGATTCGATCCCATCCTCCGGAGACCAGGAGGATCACGTCAGCCTCGGAGTGCACGCCGGGCGCAAGGCGGAGTCCATCCTGAGGAACGTCGAGCAGGTCCTGGGCATGGAATGCCTGGGTGCGTGTCAGGGGATCGATCTGGCCGTCCGGCGGCTCGGACGCGCGGCGCGGCCGGGCAGGGGAACCGCCGCGGCGCACCGCGCGCTGCGCGAGTCGGGGATCGAACCGCTGGGGGAGGACCGGTATCTGAAGCCCGAGATCGACGCCTCGATCGACGCGGTCCGCTCCGGAGCGCTCCTGCGGTGCGTGTCCGTCGAAGGGATCGAGCTGAGGGACTGACAACGGAACGGACGATCCGTCGCCAGTCCGTCGGGGGGGCGCTCAGGCCTGCGGCTTCTTCGCCTTCTTCTTCTGTTCCTGCAGCCGGAGCTTCAAGCGCTTGCGCCTCCGCTGCCGCCTGCGTCGAATCTCCCGTTTCCTCTCGCTGGCCATCGATGGGATCCTCCCGCCCTTTCGGCTTCCTGTCCGTCCCCCCGCGCCCCGCGGCGCGTGTGCGTGAATGGATGGATGGTAGCGGAACCGAGGTCGCGTTGACAGCCCCAAGGGGTTCTGCTACGTTGCGTTCGGCTCATGCCGGGGAGCGCCGTGTCCATTCGAGGCCACGGCCGGGTCAAGGATGTGCGTTCCGGGGGGGAGGGAGCCGTTGATGGGGATGATGAGACGGGGAATCGATACGCGAGCCGCGCTCCTGACCGTGGGGCTCGCGATTCTCGTTCCGGCGGTGGGCTGGGGAGCCGATCCGATCGGGAGCTTCAGCATCAGCGGCGAGCTCGGGCTCGGCGGCTACTCGATGGGGGCCGTCAACGACGGCATCAATCGCAGCAACGACCACCTGGCCCTGCTCCAGCCGGAGTGGGACGTTCCCGACGAGCTGCAGGTCGGCTTCGACTTCCTCGCCGACGCGAGCTACGACCTCTCCTACTCTCTGCGCGTCGGTCTGAGCTACCTCAGCAGCTCGGGATCGACGAGCGTCGACTACCTCCAGTACATCGAGGTCGAGCCCTCGGCGACGATGATCATCCCACGCCTCTACTACCGCCTCCCGTGGCGGCCGACGATCGACATGTCGCTGCGTGGCTTCGGGGGGCCGGTCTTCCTGCGCAACGTGGAGACGAAGATCACCCACGAGAACACGAGCGAGGGAGAACCGCGCCTGGAGTCGATGACGATCGAGGCGTCGGGAACGGGCTTCGAGGGCGGGGTCATGGGCGAGTACACGCTGTCCGACCGCTTCACGCTCACCTTCGAAGGAGGGTACCGCAGCGCGAAGACCACGTACGACTCCGGCGCCTGGAAGATCGAGAACATCCAGGACCCGCAGAGCATCAACAATGAGACCGGCCTTCCGAACAGCCGGAGCCTCCAGCGGCAATCCTATCTGTGGGGATTCCTGAACGAGGACTACGAAACGGTCGTGCAGACGACCACCGAGCCGACCGTCCGCGAGGACCTCGACGCCGACTTCTCCGGAGTCATCGCGAAGGTCGGCCTGCGCGTGTACATCTTCTGAGAGGGCTCGTCCCGGCGAGGACCGGCCTTCCTCACGCCTGGCCGATCCGGACGTAGTTGCGATAGACGCCGACCTGCCGCCTCAGCACCAGATCCTGAACGCGCGTGATCAAGCGGGTCCGCAGGCGATTGTGTTCATGATCCGTGTCGCCGCGCGCGCTCTGCTCCGCCGACCAGCTCTTCGCGGCGATCCAATCGCGCATGACCTCCGGATGCGTGCCGTGGAACCGGCGCAGGTGGGTGAACGGCCCGTAGTCGAACGGTCGCCCCTCCCCATCCGGGTGCCTCCGCCGGACCCAACCCTCGTCGTGATGCAGCCGATCGAGCGCGATCTGCTTGCGCTTCATCACTTCGGGAGGGCGGACCCACCCGTAGTGGAAGATCCGGCATCCGGTCCCGCGCACGCGCAGCTTGCGCCCGTCGCGGCGGAACCCCTGCGCGCTCTTCCAGGATCGGATCCCGCGCCCGAGACGGACCGCCCGGACCTCGTGGCGGTACCAGTTCCGGGTCCACTGGACGTGATCGAAGTCCCCCCAGAAGTGGAGGTAGTCGAACAGGAACCCCTCGGTCTCCTCGTCCCGGTCCCAGCGCTCCATCGCCGAGCGGAGTCGCGGCAGATCGTCCTCGTGCATCACCTCATCGGCCTGGAGATAGACCCCCCAGTCGCCGGAGCAGGCGTCCATCGCCAGATCGGTCTGGACCGCGTTGATCCGCCCGTGGACGAAGTGAGCGGGGTCCCACTCGGTTTCGAGGATCCGGACGCGGGAGTCCGCGATGGAGCGGATCCGCTCGATCGTTCCGTCGTCGCTGGGGCCGATCGCCACGACGAATTCGTCGACGAGCGGCAGTGCCGACAGGATCGCCTCGCGGATCGGATAGTGCAGCCGGACCGCGTCGCGGACGAACGAGAACCCGCTGATGCGCATGACTCCTCCAGGAATCGGGGAGTCTAGGAACGCGGGGCCCCGCCAAGCAAGCGAAAACCGGGGATGTCATCGGTTCGAACCGATGCCTAGTATGGGAGAAACGCCGGAGGGCGCGCATGCGCCCAGAGAGAGGAGAGATCCCCAGCGTGTCCATTCGATCGGTTCCCACGCGCAGAGCGTGGATCCTCATGACCTTGGCCCTCTGCTTCTCCGTCGGTTTCGGGTCGTTCGAGGCGACCGCGGGGCCGGCGGAATCGTTCGATCCCTCCGAGGTCCGCCCCGGGCTCACCGGGCGGGCCTACACGGTCTTCGAGGGGAACGAGCCTCGCCCCTTCGACGTGGAGCTGCTCGGAGTCCTGCAGGGGAGCCAGCCGAAGGGGAGCCGCATCCTGTTCCGCGCCCTGGGCGACTCCCTCGAGCGCACGGGGATCGTGTCGGGTATGAGCGGAAGCCCGGTCTACGTGGAGGGGAAGCTGCTCGGAGCGATCGCCTTCTCGTTCGCGTTCTCGAAGGAACCGATCGGGTTGATCACGCCGATCGGCGAGATGAGAGAAGGGATCGCGCGGACCGGACAGGACCCCGCTCCCTGGATGGGACCGCGTCCCACCGCCGCGGAAGACTGGCTGGACGCGTTCCTCGCCGGAGACCCCGCCCCGGAGCTCTGGGCCGAACTCGTTCCGGCGTACGCCCCGCCGAAGGACCACCAGGGGCTCGTCGCCTGGTTCGCCTCGGGTTGGGACCCGAAGATGCGCGCCTCCTTCCCCTCTTTCGCGGATCGCGCCGGGTTGGCCCTCCCGGCCGCCGGCGCGGCGGCCGGGGGAGCCGGATCGGGCGCACAGGTGCGTCCCGGCTCCGCGCTCGGGGTCCGCCTCATCGAGGGGGATGCCTCGCTGGCCGCGATCGGAACCGTCACCGAGATCGACGGGGATCGCGTCGCCGCGTTCGGCCATCCCCTGTTCCAGGCCGGGCCGGTCGCGTTGCCGATGACCACCGCCTGGATCCACGCGGTCGTCCCGTCGCTGGCGTCGCCGTTCAAGATGGGGAGCGCGGGGGAGACGATCGGCACGGTTCGGCAGGATCTCCGGGGCGGGATCGCCGGGATCCTCGGTGAGGGGCCGGAGCTGCTGCCGGTGCGCGTCGTTCTCGAGGGGCCCGAGGGGACCCGCCGGTACGCGTACCGGGTCGCGCGCGGAACGCTTCTGGAGCCGAGCCTCTTGACCTGGGCGACGGCCAACTCCTTCCTCCAGTACGGGTGGGCGGTCGGCAACGCCACGGTCGACCTGGAGTTGAACGTGTTCTTCAACGACGGCCGTAGCCTCACGCGCCGCGAGACGGTCGGAACGGGCAGTCCCGTGGTGACGATGAGTCAGCTCCTCCTGCTGCCCGTGCCGATGCTGTTGGGGAACCGGCACGAGCCGGTCTCGCTCGACTCGGTGACCGTCCGGGCCGCCTACGCTCCCGAGCTGCGGGAGAACCGTCTCGTCTCGCTCCGGGCGAAGTCCGATCGGCTCCATCCCGGAGAGACGCTGCGGATCGAGGCCCGCCTCGAGGGACGCGACGGCGTCGCACGCGATCACGTCGTGGCCCTGCCCGTTCCCCAGCGATGGGCCGGGCGCGAGCTGCTGGTGATCGCCGGTGGAAGCGAGGAGCTGACCGCCTGGGACCGCGAGCGAGCGCCGACGGTCTACCAGCCCCGGGACCTGGACGGCCTGATCCGTCTGATCGAGGAGCTGCCCGGCGCGGGGGAGCTGATCGTGCGAGTCTACGGGGAGGGTCCGGGAGTGATCCTGGGCGGTCGGGAGGTCGGCTCCCTTCCGCGTTCGGTGGCCGACGTCCTCGGGGCGCGCCACAAGCAAGGTCCGGCCCACGGCGCCACGAGGCCGCTCCTGGTCGAGCGACGGATCGGGACCGGAGGCTCGGTCCGCGGCGGGGCGGCGATCCGCATCGAGGTGGAGTGATCGCAGAGGAGGGGATGTGAATCGGGTGCAGTCGGTGATCGGTGGGATCGCGATTCTGGCCGGAGCCGTTTTCGTTCTCGCGGTCCTCCCGGCCGCGGCGCGGCAAACGCAGACTTTCCTGGTCGAGGGGAGGGAGACGTTCGTCGGAGCGGAGCGGGAAGGGGTCGCCGTGACGGACGAAGGGCGCGTCCTGCCCGGTCCCGAGATCGAGCGGAAAGCCGGTTCGACCGGATCCCAGGTCTGGCGTGCCCTCGCCGACCGCTCCGGAACGATCTTCGCTCTGACCGGGTCGGAAGGCCTGGTCTACCGGATCGGCTCCGGGGGGGGCGTCGATTCGGTCCAGACGCCGGAGATGGAGGTCTTCGCCGGGGCGCTCGGCCCGTCCGACGCGCTCTACGTCGGCGGCGCGCCGAACGGCACGATCGTCCGGATCGGATCGGCGGGGAGCCTCGAGGATTACTTCCAGGCGCCCGAGATGATCGTCTGGGACCTCGAGACCGACGAGCGGGGCAACGTCTACGCGGCGACCGGCGGGGAGGGGGCGCTCTACCAGATCGACGCCGAGGGAACCGGCCGGGTCCTCCACCGCGTCGAGGATGCGCATCTGCTCGCGCTCGCCTGGTCCACCACGGGGAACCTCCTCGTCGGAACCGACGGCCGCGGTCTCCTGCTCGAGGTCGATCCACGCAGCGGCGAAGCGGAGGTGCTCTACGACAGCCCGTACGCCGAGATCTCCGAGATCGCCGTCGCCCCGGACGGCTCGGTCTACTTCGCGGCCGTTCCGGCGGTCGACGGAGGGATCGAGGCGTTTCGATCCCAGCAGGAGGAAGGCAACGGCGAGGCGCAGGGCGCCGACGGCCACGGCACCGAGGAGGGCCCGCCGCGCGTCTACCTCCGCGATACGGAGGGGGCGGTGCGGGTGTTCTGGGAGTCGACGGAGAAGACGATCCAGGCGCTCGCGATCGGCCCGGAAGGGGATCTGTGGGTCGGCACCGGCGGGGAAGCGGCCGTCTACCGGCTCGACGCCGATGGGGAGGCGACGCTCGTCTGGAGCCCGGAGGAGCGCGAGGTCCTCGATCTGGTCCGCGACGGGGAACGGATCCTGGCGGCGACCGGCAATCCCGGCCGCGTCTACGCGATCGGCCCCGGCGCCGCCGCCGTCTCGACGATCCGTCCCGATCCGCTGGACGCCGGGATCCGCTCCGGATGGGGTCGGGTGAGCTGGCAGATCCTCCCCGGTCGCGGAACCTGGGAGCTGCGCACCCGCAGCGGCGACACGGAGGAGCCGGACTCCTCCTGGAGCCCCTGGTCCTCACCGCTGGAGGACCCGGAAGGAACGGCCGTCGCCAGCCCGTCGGCCCGCTATCTGCAGTGTGAAGCGCGCTACGTCGGCTCGCCGGGCGACGAGCCGGCCGCGCTCCGCAGGATCTGGGTTCCGTACAACGAACCGAACCTCGGCCCCCGGATCGGGCCCGTCCTCTTCTCCGCCGACGAGTACTCCACCGAAGGGGGAGGCGGGGGAGCGCCCTCCCTGTTCACGCAGGACCTGGGAGCCGGAGTGCGCGTGCAGTTCCAGAGCGCCGTGGGGACCGGGACCGAGGACGGGCAGGTCTCGCCCCCGCCGTGGGTCCGCGCGGTCCGCTCCATCGCCTGGAAAGCAACCGATCCGAACGAGGATCCGCTCCGGTTCGAGGTCGCGATCCGGCGCGTCGGCGAGGAGCGGTTCCGGGTCCTCGAGGAGGATCTCGAACACAACGCGTACGCCATCGATACGCGGACCCTCCCGGAGGGATCCTACGAGGTCCGTGTCCGGGCGACCGATGCCCGCGCGAACCCGCCGGGCGAAGCGAGAACCGACGAGCGGATCGGCGGACCGTTCCGGGTCGACCACACGGCTCCGGAGATCCGGGAGCTCGTGGCACGCCGACCGAGCCCCGATCGACTCGTTCTCGAAGGGACGGTGCGCGATGCGGCCTCGCCGCTGCGAAGGCTCGAAGTCAACCGCGACGGTGGGGAATGGAGGCCGGTCTCGCCCGAGGACGGGTTTCTGGATGCACGAGCGGAGCGTTTTCGGGTCGAGCTGGAGCTGGCCGAACCCGAGGAGGGACGGTGGGTGGCCGTGCGCGCCGTCGACGCCGCGGGAAACGAGGGGATCGAGCGACTCTGGCTGGAGGATTGAGAGGACGGATCCGCCTCAGTACGCCTTCCCCCAGATGACGCGGCGCGGGGAAGCCGCGCCGCAGACGACGCAGGTTCCGTCCTCCCGCGCCTCCTCCTCGACCGGGACCGTCCGGATCGTCGCCTTCGTCTCCTCCTTCACCTTCTCCTCGCAGCCGGCCCCGCCGCACCAGTGCGCCCGCGCGAAGCCGCGGTCGGCCGCCATGTAGTCGCGGAAGTCGCCGTAGGAGTCGACCGGGATCGTCCGTTCATCGCGGAACGCGCGCGCTTTCTCGAAGAGGTCGCGCTGCATCGTCTCGAGCGTCTCGCGCAGGGCGTCGGCAACTCCGTCCCGCGGAACGAACCGCTTGGAACGATCGTCCCGCCGCACGAGGACGACGTGTCCCTTCTCGAGGTCCTTCGGCCCCGCCTCGATGCGGACCGGGACCCCCTTCATCTCCCACTCCGCGTACTTCCAGCCGGGGGTGAACTGCTCGCGCGCGTCGGTCCGGATCATGAAATCGGCCCGGATCAGCTCCTCTTCGATCCCCGCGGCGTACTCGAGGACCGCGGTACGCTGCTCGTCGCTCTTGTAGATCGGAACGAGCACCGCGTCGAGCGGGGCGAGCCGTGGCGGGATCACGAGGCCCTTGTCGTCGGAGTGCCCCATGATGAGCGCGCCGACCAGACGCGTCGACACACCCCAGGAGGTGTTCCAGCAGTAGTCCATCCGATTGTCCGCGGTCTGGTACTGCAGCTCGAAGGTCTTCGCGAAGTTCTGGCCGAGGTTATGAGAGGTTCCCGCCTGCAGCGCCTTGCCGTCCTGCATCATCGCCTCGATCGAGTAGGTCCGCACCGCCCCGGCGAACTTTTCCGAATCGCTTTTCAGGCCCGCGTAGACCGGTAGCGCCATCCACTCCTCGGCGAACCTCCGGTAGACCTCCAGCATCTGCAGCGTCTCTGTCTCGGCCTCCTCGTCGGTCGCATGGGCGGTATGCCCCTCCTGCCAGAGGAACTCGGTCGTACGCAGAAAGAGCCGGGTCCGCATCTCCCACCGTACGACGTTCGCCCACTGGTTGATGAGGAGGGGGAGATCCCGGTACGACTGCACCCACTTGGCGAACATGCTGTAGATGATCGTCTCGCTCGTCGGACGGACCACGAGAGGCTCCTCGAGCTTCTCTCCGCCGGCGTGGGTGACGACCGCCAGCTCCGGAGCGAAGCCCTCGATGTGCTCCGCCTCGCGATGGATGAAGCTCTCGGGGATGAACAGCGGGAAGTAGGCGTTCTGGTGACCCGTCTGCTTGATCAGCCGGTCGAGCCCCTGCTGGATCTTCTCCCAGATCGCGTATCCGTTCGGGCGGATCACCATGCACCCGCGAACGGGGGAGTGATCGGCCAGCTCGGCCTTCTGCACGATGTCCTGGTACCAGCGGGAGAAGTCCTCGCCCCTGGGAGTGATCCCATCCGCGCCCACGTTCCCCTCCTTGCGATGAGGTCGAAGCGAATGCCGAAACCGCGGCGTACCGGGCCGCGGCAAGCTCGACCGAGAATCCCGAACCGGACCCGTCGTGTCAAGGCGCGCCCCGCGCGAAGGGGACGCCGGATCGTCGGGCTAGCGAGGCGGAGGGGGGATCTCGATCCGCTGTCCGGCCAGGATCCGCGTGGATCGGCCCATTCCGTTGAACTCCTGCAGATCGGCCACCGAGACCCCATGCTTGCGGGCGATGCTGCTGAGCGTGTCGCCCCATCGGACCCGATACCGGTCGGGCTCGATCGGGACGTTGCGGTCCCCTTCGGGAAGCGCGAGATAGGCTTCGGCCAGATCCGGGACCCGATCGCGGGGAACGTTGATCACCGCTCCGGCCGGTGCTCCCCAGCGTCCCGAGACCACGCGGTCGGCGAGCGCCGGGTTCAGCGCCCGCAGCTCCTCCTCGTCGCAACCGAACGCACGGGCCAGTGCAGGGAACCGGCTCGGGCTCGGGAGAACGAAGTGGTCGACTTCCTCCTCGGGCTCGAAGGCGAGGTTGGTGAAGTAAGCGTCCGGATCGCGGGCGATCCGCAGCGCGGCGAGGAACTCCGCGTAGAAGTTCTTCGACGCGAAGCCGAAGTACGGACCGTCGTACTCCCGGATCATCCTGCCGATGTCGCTGGTTCCGAGCTCCCGCTGCGCGCGCAGCACTCCGTTGACGCCGTGGTTGTAGGCGGTGACCGTCAGCGGCCAGGCACCGATCTTGGCGTGCGCGTCGCGCAGGTAGCGGGCCGCGGCGTGCGTGCTGACGTAGATGTCGTGCCGCTCATCGAGGTGTCGATCGATCCGCAGGTAGCGCTTCCCCGTCCCGGCGGTGAACTGCCAGGCGCCGACTGCGCCCGCCTTCGATCGCGCGTACGGATTGAAGGAGGATTCCACGTGCGGAAGAACGGCCAGCTCCGTCGGGATCTCGTAGCTCGCGAGGATCCGTTCGATCGCGGCGTGCCAGCGTCCGGAACGGACGAGCCCCTCCCGGAACCGGTCCCGGATGCCGCGCTGTGAGCGGATCCGGCCCGCCGCCTCCAGATACCGCTTCGTGTCGGCCGACTCGGGAAACATCGCCGCGATGCGACCCTCCGCTTCGGTCCAGCGATCCTCGGTCTTGATCGCGAGGTTCTCGAGGAGACCGGCGTAGTGGCGGCGCCGGTTGCGGAGGTGGGTTCGGCGCTGCGACTCGCTCATTCCGCCCGTATGGACGGTCTCGTAGCGGATATCGGGGTCGTCCCGGTCGTGCAGAACGGTCCAGTCCCGACTCCGCTCGGTGAAGATCTCCACCCAGAAGTCGACCAGCGGGACGAGATCGGGTGGTTCGGGAAAGACCGGTTCGTCCGCCCCGACGGGACGCGGAAACAGGAGGCCGAGCCAAACGATGGCAAGGAACAGAACACCGGCTCGCACGCGATGTTGCCTCATTGATCCTCCGGTGTCCGCTCTCGTAGACTCCGAACAGTCTCAGGGTTCTCTAGTTGCTGGATCGGCCGGCGACCACGGCATCTGAAGCGGCGACCTGCCATCAGTCTAGGAAGACGGGCCCCCGATCCGCAAGGGAGGTGCGAAGAAACAGGACGTGAACGAGGTCACGATCTTCTGGGTCTTCCTGCGGCTGGGGGTCGTGGGGTTCGGAACCGGTCCGGCGATGGTCCCGCTGATGGAAGCGGAGGCGGTGGATCGGTACCGCTGGCTGACCCCCGAAGCGTTCACCGACGCGCTGGGGGCGTGCAACGCGCTTCCCGGGCCGATCGCCACGAAGATGGCCTACTACATCGGCGCGCAGGCGGGGGGCCTGGCGGGCGGAATCGCCGCGGTCGTCGGGGTGATTCTCCCCTCGACGATCGCCGTCGCCGTCGCGGCCGGGCTTCTGCTCCGGTTCCAGCGCTCGGAGATCGGCGGGCGCTTCCTCCTCGGCATCCGGCCCGCGGTCGTCGCGCTGCTGCTGGCTCTCGCGTGGGATCTCGCCCCCACCTCACTGCGCGGGGTCCGGCCGGTTCTCCTCGGTCTTGCGGTGTTCCTCGCGGTCGTCATCCTGAAGGTCCATCCGGCGATCGCCCTGGTCGCCTCGGGTCTTCTCGGGATCCTCTTCCTCCGATGAACACCGCCGTCTCGGCACCGCCCGTCCAGGCGGACGGATTGACCCGCGACTTCGGATCGGTGCGGGCGGTTTCGGAGCTCACGTTCCGGGTCGATCGGGGCGAGATCGTCGGCCTGCTCGGCCCGAACGGAGCCGGCAAGACGACCACGCTGCGGATGCTCACGGGCAGCCTGATCCCGACGGCGGGATCGGTCCGTCTCTGCGGATTCGACGTGCTGCGCGAGGGGCCCCAGGCGCGCGCGCGGCTCGGCTTCCTCCCGGAGCAGATGCCTCTGTACGGGGAGATGACCGTCCGCGACTTCCTCGGATTCGTCGCGGGAATCAAGGATCCGTCCCGCCGGATCGGTCGGGAACGAATCGCTCCGCTGCGCGAGCGGCTCGACCTCGGCGCCGTCTGGGATCGTCCGACCCGGGTGCTCTCGCGAGGCTTTCGGCAGCGGGTCGGGCTGGCGCAGGCGCTGCTGGGAGATCCCGATCTCTTGATCTTGGACGAGCCGACCGCGGGGCTCGATCCGAACCAGATCCGGGAGTTCCGCAGCACGGTGCGCGATCTGGGGCGCGAGCACGCGATCCTCCTCTCGACGCACATCCTCCCCGAGGCGCTGGAGGTCTGCGATCGGGTGATGATCCTCAACCAGGGCCGGTTGGTCGCGGTCGACCGCCCGGACCGTCTGGCGGGGACGGCCTCGCCCGAAGGAAAGCTGATCGGCCGGGTCCGTTCCCCGGCGCCCCCGCAGCTCGAGGATCCCGGCGCGCGCGTGCTCGACGAGACGGGCGGGCTGTGGAGGATCGAGGGCGACTGGGACCAGAGGGAGTCCGACGCGGCGCTGCGTGCGCTGCTGGACGGAGGTGCGGAGGTGCTGGAGTGGCGGCGCGGGACCGCCGGCCTGGAAGAGGTCTTCCGCCGTCTCACCCTCGGGGAGGGAGGATCCTGATGAGCCCGAGCCGCACCGTTCGTCTCGCTCTGCGGGAGGTCCGGAGCTTCCTGTCCTCCCCGGTGGGGTGGATCATCCTCTCGGTCTTCTTCTTCGTGGCGGGGCTGGTCTTCGTCGGGCTTCTGGGGCGATACCGACTCGCCGCGTTGAGCATGGCGCAGAACCCGCAGCTTCGCGCCGGGGAGGCGGGGTTGCACGTCAGCGACTGGGTCGTCCGCCCGTATCTCTACAACCTCGGCTCGGTCCTCCTGTTCTTCATTCCCGTGCTGACGATGCGGAGCTTCGCCGAGGAGCGCCGGGGAGGGAGCCTCGAGCTTCTGCTCTCCTACCCGCTGCGTGGAAGCGAGATCGTGCTCGGCAAGTTCCTCGGGGCGGTCTTTGCGCTGCTGCTCCTCCTGCTCGTGCTGCCGGTCCACGGTCTGGTCCTCTCCTGGGTCAGTCCGGCCGACTGGACGGCCGCGTTGGCGGGATCCCTCGGGATGCTGCTGCTCGGGCTGTTCATGCTCTCGCTCGGCCTCCTGATCTCCAGCTTGTCGCAGAGCCAGGTGGAGGCCGCCGTCCTCACGTTGGGGATCCTGCTGCTGCTCGGCCTCGGACCCGGGGTCGCGGAGGCGGCGAGCCCGGCGCTCGCCCGGATCCTCTCCTTCGTGG
>WJJW01000400.1 GCA_014729455.1 Candidatus Eiseniibacteriota bacterium | reverse complement strand
TCGTTGACCGCGTCCATCATGGAGCGGATGTCGATCTCGACGGGGCAGTACGGGACGCAGAACGGGTCCTTGCACTGGATGCAGCGGTTGCTCTCCTCGAAGGCCATGTTCTCGTCGTAGCCGAGCTCGACCGACGAGAAGTTCTCGATGCGGACCTCCGGGTCCTGCATCGGCATCGGCGTCTTGGACTTCTGCTTAAACCCCTTCTTCTTGGCCTGCGCCCGATCCTGATCCTGTTCCATGCTGATCCGCTTGCCTCTCTTGCGATGAGTATTGCCGGTTTCTACGGGTCAGGCCCGCGAAATCGACGGCGTATCCGTCGAAGGCGGGGCCGTCGACGCAGGAGAACTGCGCCTGGTATTCGCCTTTCCTCGGGTTCCAGATGTTGACCCGGCAGCCTCCGCACATCCCGGTCCCGTCGACCATGATCGGATTCAGGCTGACGATGCACGGGACGCGCTCTGGGTCGTACTCGGTCGCCGGATCGTACCGGTCCCGGAATCCCTTGCCGGTCATCTCCTTGACGACCGCCTCCATCATCGGCAGCGGGCCGACCGCGATCACCTCGGCGATCCGGTTCTTCCGCTCTTCGAGGATCTCGTGGAGAACGGAGGTGACGAACCCCTCGCGGCCGTAGGAGCCGTCGTCGGTCGTCACGTGGATTTCGCTCGAGATCGCCGTCAGCTCCTCCTCGAGGATCAAGAGCTCCTTCGTCCGCGCGCCGATGATCGTGATGACGTGGTTGCCGAGCTCGTAGAGCTCTTTCACCTTCGGCCAGATCGGAGCGATCCCCACCCCGCCCCCGATGCAGACGACCGGATCCTCGTGCTTGCGGACCTCGATCGGCGTCCCGAGCGGGCCGAGGATGTCGAGAATCGTATCCCCTTCCAGCAGCTCACCCATTCGTTTGGTGGAATGGCCGACCATCTGGAAGATGAGATGGATCGTCCCTTCGTCGCCGTCGTAGGCGGCGATCGTCAGCGGGATCCGCTCGCCGGTCTCGTCGGTCCGGACGATCACGAACTGGCCCACCTGCGCGTGGCGCGCGATCAGGGGCGCCTCGACGACGAACTCGATGATGCCGTCCGCTCCCGGGGTGAGGACCCGCCTGCGACGGATCGGATACTCCCTCCCCTTGAGCGTGCAGTCTGCCTTCTCCATCCTGGGCGGCTCCTTCGGATTGTTCTTCGGGTTGCTCATCCCCACCACACCACCCGCCGGTCGAGGTGCCGGCGTCCCCTCCGCGAGCGAAAAAGGAGATTCGATCTCCGGGCAACCTATAACGGTATCATCGATCCGCGGGGTGTGACAACGGAACCGTCCGCGGTCGCGGTTTCTACCGCGCGAGCGGGTGGTCGGAGGCTCCCTCCTGCCGGATCCACTCCCGAATCACGCCCAGCTCCTCCGGCTCGCTGGTCGAGAGGGGGACGCGATCCCCCGGATAGACGCGACCGGAATTGGCGTCGAGCGTGACCGGCTCTCCCTCCCGCAGCCCGCTCCCCCGCAGCTCGGCCGTCCGGGTCGGCAGGTCGATCCGCAGGTCGCGGCAGCCGACGAGGCAGGGGATCCCCATCTGCCGCGCCACGACCGCCGCGTGGGACGTGCGGCCGCCGCGGGCGGTCAGGATCCCCGCGGAGACCGCCATGCCGGAGATGTCGTCGGCGCTCGTATCCTCCCGCACCAGGATGATCGGGGACCCGGCCCCGCTGAACTCCCGGGCGCGTGCCGAGGAGAGGGCGATCCGGCCGGCGGCGACGCCCGAGCAGGCGGGGATCGCCGTGCCGATCGGATCGACTCCGGGATCCCCTTCGATCCGGACCGTCCGCAGCACGGCGGGATCGAAGCCGGCGAGCCGGTCGAGCGCCTCGCCCTTGCTGATCATCCCCTCCTCGACCTGGTCGATCGCGATCCGCAGCGCCGCCAGCGGGGACCGCTTGCCGGTGCGCGTCTGGAGGAGGAAGAGTTTGCCCTCCTCCACGGTGAACTCGATGTCCTGCATCTCGGTGAAGACCTGCTCCAGCCTGAGGCGGATCTCCTCGAGCTGGGAAGAGACCTCGGGCAGCTCGCGGACCAGATCCTCTCCGGCCTGCGGCGTGCGGATCCCGGCCACGATGTCCTCGCCCTGGGCGTTGAACAGGAAATCGAGGTACAGGACGTTCTTGCCGGTGACCGGATCGCGGGTGAAGGCGACGCCGGTGCCCGAGTCGGCTCCGCTGTTGCCGAAGACCATCGACTGGACCGTCACCGCGGTCCCCTCCAGCCCCTCGATCTCGTGGATCCGGCGATACTCCTGCGCCCGCTCGGAGTTCCAGGAGTCGAAGACCGCGATGATCGCCTCGGAGAGCTGATCGTACGGGTCCATCGGGAACGGCCGGCCCGTGCGCCGCTCGAACAGGCTCAGCGAGCCGCGGGTCAGTCCGCGCAGCGTGCGGGCGTCGAGCTCGTAGTCCACCTCGACCCCCGCCTCCTGCTTCGCCTCCTCGAGGAGCCGTTCGAACTCGAGCCGCGGGACCGCGCAGACCACTTCGCCGAACATCGCCACGAGGCGGCGGAAGCTGTCCCACGCGAAGCGCGGGTTGCCCGACTTGCGCATCAGCCCCTGCACCGACTCCTCGTTCAACCCGAGGTTCAGCACCGTGTCGAGCATCCCGGGCATCGAGACGGCCGCTCCGCTGCGCGCCGAGACGAGCAACGGGCGTCGCGCGTCCCCGAACCGGGCCCCCGCCGCCTGCTCGAGGAAGCCGACCCCCTCGCGCAGCGCCTCGCGGAACCCCGCGGGCAGGCGTCGCTCCTCGAGGTAGCGCCTGCAGAGGTCGAGGGAGATCGTGAACCCGGGCGGGACCGGCAACTCGAGCACGCTGGTCATCTCAGCGAGGTTGGCTCCCTTGCCGCCGAGCAGATCCTTGTACTCCATCGGCGGACGGCGGTGCTTGTGGT
>WJJW01000399.1 GCA_014729455.1 Candidatus Eiseniibacteriota bacterium | reverse complement strand
GTCCCGCTGATTCGCTCGTGCCGCCGATCGGTCGATCCGGCAGCGCTGTCGTGGGCTACCGGACCAGCGTGACCTTCCGGGTGAGGCCGGCGGTCTCGCTCTTCACTCTCAAGTAGTAGATCCCGGGAACGACCTCCTGCCCGCTCTCCGTCCGGCCGTCCCAGACCAGCTCGTGGCTGCCGGCGGGGAGATCCCGCGCGAGCAGCGTGCGGATCTTCTGGCCGCGGACGTTGAAGACCTCTGCCTGGATCGGACCTGCGGCGGGAAGCTCGAGGACGATCGCCGTGCCCGCGCGCATCGGATTGGGCAGGTGCAGGCCGAGCCGCACCGGAAGCTCGCCGGTGAGCGACTCCCCGTCGTAGGCGAGGATCGTCCCTTCGCCGGCGATCCGCACGGCCGCCCCGTCGTCACCGACGAAGATCCCGTCCGCGACGTCGATGGCGGTGCCATCGACTCGATCTTTGCGGAGAATCTCGAACCGGAGAGCGCCGAGGAGCGTCTCTCCCACCCTCCACGGCCGGCGAAGCGTGAGATCGACGACTCCGCCGATCCGGACCACGTCCCGATCCTCCGTGATGGAGGTCGAGAGGTACTCGAGCCCCTCCGCCGCGGCACCGAGACGGTCGATGCCGGTGAAGCGGAGAGTCTGCGGGTCGAACCGGACCGAGACCTCGAAGGCGACGAGATCCTTTCCGGACGTGAGCGTCACCGGCACGCGGATCGCGGTCTCCTCGTCGGTCGGTTCCGCGCGCAGGCGGACCGTTTCCCCGCTCGCGACGATGAGGCCCGGGTTATCGAGATCGATCACGAGGAACCCAGGATCGCAAGGCGGGAACGACTCGCAATCCAGAGGGTCCTCCGTCGGATCGGTCCCGCACTCGGGGAACGGAGGCGGAGGCTCCGCGCCGCCCTCGTAGAGGTAGTCGAGCAGGCCGAGCAGGTCGTCCAGAGTGATTTCTCCGGTGTCGTCGAAGTCGACGGCGTCGAAGCAGGGCGGATAGAGGTTCGAGGTCTCATCGATCCGGTGGGCCACCATGTGGTAGAAGGCGTCCCGGATGTCGAGGACCCCGTCGGCGTTCGTGTCGCCGCGGACGAACGTCTGCTCGAAGACCTCGGTCGAGAAGTAGAAGCAGTCCGAGTACGCGCCGTATGCGCCGCACTCGTTCTTGGTCTTCACGCGCCAGAAGTAGATCGTCTCGTAGTCGAGATCGGAGTAGGCGTACTGCGAATCGACGACCTCCATCTCCGGGCCTTCCTCGCAGTTCGTCCCGATCTGGACCGTGTAGGCGGTCGCGCCGGGGACGTCGGACCAGTCGAGGAGACCGGCCACCGGCTGATCGACGGCTCCGTCGGGCGGTTCGAGGAGCGCCGGGGCGGCGAGCGGCCCGGGGTCGGTCGTGAAGGAGAAGCAATCGGAGTAGGGGCCGTAGGCGTCGCCCTCCCCGCGGGTCTGCACGCGCCAGAAGTAGGTCGTGGCCGGATCGAGCCCGGCGTAGGCGTACTGGGACTCGTCGACCTCGAACTCCTCCCCCTCTCCGCAAGCGGTTCCGATCTGGACCCGGTAGCCGGTCGCGCCGTCGACGTCGGACCAGTCGAGGGTCCCCTCGATCGCCTGACAGATCGCCCCGTCCTCGGGGAGCTGGAGCGCGGGCGGCGGCAGGAGGTCGGGCGGGACGGTGGTGAAGGAGAAGCAAGCGGAGTAGACGCCGTACTCTCCGCACTCGTTCAGCGTCTTCACCCGCCAGAAGTACTCGGTCTCGTAGTCGAGGCCGGAGTAGGCGAACTCGGATTCGGTGACCTCGATCTCGTCCCCTTCCCCGCAGGCGGTTCCGATCTGGACGGTGTAGGCGACGGCTCCCTCGACGTCGGCCCACTGGAGGGTCCCGTCGAGCGGCACGTCGACCGCTTCGTCGGCCGGGGTCTCGAGCGCGGGCGCGGCGAGCGGGCCCGGATCGGTCGTGAAGGAGAAGCATGCGGAGTAGTCGCCGGTGGCGTCGCACTCGTTGCGGGTCTTCACGCGCCAGAAGTAGGTCGTGGCGGGATCGAGTCCGGCGTAGGGGTACTGGGACTCTTCGACCTCGAACTCCTCCCCCTCGCCGCAGGCGGTTCCGATCTGGACCGTGTAGCCGGTGGCGCTCTCGACATCGTCCCAGTCGAGGATCCCCTCGATCTCCTGGCAGACCGCTTCGTCTTGCGGCGCCTGGAGAGCGGGCGGGCCGAGCGGCGTGGGCTCGACGGTGAACGAGAAGCAGTCCGAGTACTCGCCGTACACGTCTTCGGCGTTCTTCGTCTTCACCTGCCAGAAGTAGGTCGTTCCGGGATCCAACTCGGCGTACGGCGCCTCGGACGCGGTCACCTCGGTCTCGTTCCCCTCGCCGCACGCGGTGCCGATCCGGTAGGTGTAGGCGATCGCTCCGTCGACGTCCTCCCAGTCGAGTATCCCCTCCGCCTCCTGGCACACCGCCCCGTTCTCGGGGTTCAATAGCGTGGGCGGCGGCAGCACCGGCACGCAGGAATCGAACGCGACGAGCGAGGCCTGGCTGAAGCTCCCTTCGCCGTAGTTGCCCCCGGTCGTCCAGGTCGGCTCCCCGCACAGCTCGGGATTTTCCGGCGACTCGCAGAGCTTGATCACGATCGGCTCGCCCGGCGTGTAGCCGGGCAGGTCGTCGGTCCGCTCCCAGGCGGTGATGTCCATGGGGTAGCTGCCGTCGAACGCCATCGCCCCGACGACGATCTCCTCCCCCTCGTAATCGGCGTAGAGCCGGACGACGTCTCCGAGGCCCAGGGGACCGCCGCGCTTCGTCGCGCTGTCGAGGATGACCTGGTAGCTCTCCTCGGTCTCGGTCACGTCGGTCGCGCAGTTCGCCGTGAAGATCGAGAAGGGGGCGTCGCTGGCGTCGGAGGCGTCGTTGGCGGGATCGGAGATCTCGATCGTGTAGCCGTCGGTGAATCCGTTGCACTGCTCGGCGGTCCAGAGGTGGCTGCCCGTGTTCGGGATTTCGGTCCCGATCACGGCGCACTCCTCGCCGTCGTGCATCAAGAGGATCTGGATCGTCTCGGAGCAGCCATCCCCGGTCCACTGGATCTCGTACTCCTGGCCGACCTCCCAGGTCTCTCCGCCGTTGGGGGTCTCGACCACGATCTCGCACTGCACCGGCGGGGCGGGGCACTCGTTCTCGCCCGGCTCGTAGAAGCGCAGGGTTCCGAACTTGTCGATCTCGTCGAGCACCCCCGGGTTGTCGTCGCTGACGAACCCGGCGTACCCGCCGGTCGGGTTGGCCCCGGTCGCCATGAACGCCCCTTCGAACCCGTAGGCGCCGAACCAGTAGAACGGGAAGAGGTGCTCGTCGACGATCGGGGAGCCGAAGGCGACCGAGTTGCCGGCCGTGACCTCCTCGGGCCAGCCCGGGTCGGCGACCTCGAGCGTCCCGTCGGGGCCGCAGAAGTTCCAGGTGTCCAGCCAGCCTTCTCCGGGGGGGAAGTTGTGGTTGTGGCCGAAGTAGACGACCGTCACTCCCGGATCGGCATCGGGATGGAAGGCGGCCAGGTACCAGAGGAGCTGGCGTTGCGAGGAACTTCCGATGTCGGCCTGGGTCACCGCCTCCTCGCAGCTCGCCGGCGCGTACTGGTCGTACGTCGCGCCGCAGGGAGCCATGATCCCCGTGTACTGCTCACTGTTCTGGGTATGCACGATCATGGCCCCGCCCGCGTTCTTTCCGGCGACGGCCGGCGCGGCGGCGAGCGCGAGAATGCACAGGGTCAAGAGCAATGACCTCATGGATGGCTCTCCTCTCTGGCTGTCCGGGATCGTGATGCAATGCGGGCGCGGTCGACCGGAAGGCGCCCCGTTCGGAAGGATCGATCCACGTCCGGGCCAAGAAGTCTCATGCAAGAAGCAAACCTCAGCGGTTCGATCGTTCGAGCTCCCCGGAGGTCCCGGGTGCGGACGGGCGGGAGTATAGATCTCCGGGGGGAGGAACTCAAGCGGACGCGGGATCGGAGCCGGTCCCCGCGTGGCGTGCGAGGATCTCCTGCGCCCGCCGAAGATCCTCGCGGAACGTCGGTTCCGGATAGTCCGCGGGGGCGAACAGCACGAACCAGACGTTCCGGGTCCCTTCGGTGACGCTCGTCCGCAGGGAATCGGACGTCGGGTTCCCGAACGCTCCGCTCCGGTCCACGAGAGTCGGACGTCCCGCGAGATGGATCCGGTCCTTGCGGATCCCGGGGTATTCCTCGCCGTCCCGGCCGACCCGGAGATGGACCGGGGGGGAGATCTTCGCCGCATCGTAAAGGCCGACGGGAAGCAGGAGGGTCAGGGAGGCGAGGTTTGCCGCGTCCACC
>WJJW01000008.1 GCA_014729455.1 Candidatus Eiseniibacteriota bacterium | reverse complement strand
TGCCGGGACCCTGAACGTCCCAGCGGGCGCCGGTCCCGCGCCGGTCGATGCCGATCCCGCCGTCGAGGCCGCCAAGCTGGAGCTGCTGCGCTCGATGACCCCCGCCGATCTGCCGCCCGATCCGGCCGCCGGCGTCGGCGTCGAGATCCCGCCGATCCAGGAGAGCGGTCCCGCGGGACTGAACGAAATCGAGAGAGCGAAGCTCGCCGGAGAGCCCTTGCCCGAAACCGAGCCTGCCGGCGAGGAAACAGAGAACGAAGCCCCGCACGAAGGGGACGGCGCCCCGAACGGAAAGGAGGAGAACTGAGATGAAGCCGTTGCAACGACTCCTGTCCGTCGCGCCTCTCGCCGGCTTGATCCTCTTCGCCGGCAACCCCGCCGACGCCGTTCCGCAGGAACCTCGCGCCGGACGCTTCACGCAGGAGAATCTCGAGCGAGTCCTCGCGCAAGATCGGGAGCAGCGTGATCTCGATCTCGTGCACACAGAGGCTCAGGTCGACCAGCTCGACGAGTACACCCGGATGCAGAACGAGGGTCTGCTCCCTGACAGCGACGACAACGACACCGCCCACTACAACCGCGGATCGACGCTGATCATCCACATCTTCATCAACCACGACGCCGGGACCTGGACCGAGGCCGAGCGCGACGACGCCGGCGCGAAGGCGCGGGTCGCCAAGGACTACTACATCGAACGCGCCCCGACCGTCGCCAACGTCAGCTACGACTTTCCCGGCAGCGAGGGATACTGGTTCTACGAGGCGACGGTCGATTACGAGATCGACTACAGCGGAATGAACAACAGCGTCGTCGACGACGCTCTGGCCGACATCGGATTCAGCGACGGAGATGGAGACGGCACCCGCGTCGACGACATGACCCTCTACCTGCAAAGCTGGAACGGCGGGTGGGACAACGTCCTCGCCTGCTTCCAGCCGAAAGTCGGCGGACGAGGCTGGGCCTCCTACGGAAACGCCCGGACCTATCTCTACACCAACAGCAGCGCAGCGACATGGGCGCACGAGTGGGGACACCTCTACGGCGCTTGCGACGAGTACGTCGAGGGCGGCGAGTGCAACGGCGGGATCGACTGCGACGATTGTCAGAGCTGGTATCTCGAGAGCGTCGTCGACAACGGCAACTGCCAGCTCAGCGAGTGCCCTTCCGACGTCGACTGCTTGATGATCAACAACACGTTCGACAACATCTGCGACTACACACTCGATCACTGGGGCTGGGTCGACAACAACGGCCAGGGACCGATCGATGTGTGCAAGCGACGCGTGATGGGCAACGACTTCGTCAATATCTATCCGCTCTACCACAACGGCTGGTTCTCCTGGAGCAACACCGGCCACGGGATGTCGGTCAGCCAGCGGTGGACGAGCTGGGCCGTCATCGGACTGCGGAGCCCGGACGGCGCCGACTACGACCTCTACATGTTCGGCGACAACAACCATAACTACGAGTACACCAGCTCGACGTACGGTGGCTCGTCCATGGACTTCGTCGTCGGCGACTACAACCACAGCCGGATCGGCCAGGAGCACATCGAGGTCCGCCGCTACACCGGAAACAACGACAACTACAACCTCACCTGGGAGAGCGGGAGCGGGATGCTCTACGCCGACGGGATCGAGCGCAACGGCGTCTGGTACGACTACAACAACGTGCGCGTCTGGGACGTCCCGCTCTTCGCCGGAGAGGAAGTGACCTTCGATCTGGACCCGTCTTCCGGCGTCGACCTCGGAATGACGCTCTTCAAGTCCAACGGGGAGGCCTACTACTCCGGACGCGCCGGAGCGCAGTGGGCGCGCGACAGCTTCGGGCCCGGCGGCTCCGAGACGTACACCTACACGGTGCCGGAAGACGACGTCTACGGTCTGGTCGTCTGGGCGAATACCACGGTCGACGGGAGCTTCACCATCCAGATCGGTCCCGGCGCGGTCACATTGGCCGAGGAATCGCCGTTCAATTCCGCCTACGACCTGCGCCTGTTCAACTACGATCCGAACTCCTTCTACTGGGCCTTCGTCGGTACGCGACCCGAGTCCGACACAGGCGTCACCTCGCGCCTGTTCGCCGATGAGAACTACACTGAAGAGCTGGAGGTCTCGGACGACTACGGAAACGGCGAGCTCGAGTTCTTTGCCGTCGACTACAACCCGAGCTACTCGCGAGACTACTTCCGCGTGATCAAGGACAACGGAAGCGGCACGCACCGCAGCGAGTGGGAGCAGGATCCGGAGATCCTCTCCGGGGCGCTCCCGACCACGAACTGGGTCTCCCCGCATCTCGGGAAGGTCTGGGACTGCTTCTTGGCGGGGGGGACCGACTACTTCTTCCGCGAGTACCATAACTTCGACACTCCCCTCGACACCGGGATCTACCTGTTCAGCTCCGCGGACGGCGATCGGTACAACCATCGCAACGACTACGACGGAGCCGGCAACTACCGGCCGCCGGGAGACGGCGGGGAGTGGTTCAGCTACACGGCGCCGGCGAACGATTGGTACGGCTTCATCCAGATCGTCAACGACGAGTCGGACGGGCTGTACTCGGTCTGGATGGGTCCGCGGCGATCGATGGGCGAGGATGCGCTCGTGAGCCAGACGGAGGAGATCCTCTGGGGCTCCGGCAACGTGAGCACGCCGTACTGGCACGTCTTCGCCACCCGCCCGACATCCGGCGACGCGGCCAGCACGTGGCTCTACGGCGACAACGCCTACACGATCAACACCCTGGCGGTGTCCGATCAGACGGCGAATCCGGTGACGTACGTGGTCGGCGACTACAACCACAACGCGACCGGAAACGTCTACCCGCGCTTCCGCCGCACCGCCGGAACCGGGACGATCGACTGCGAGGTCGAAGGCGGCAGCGAACAGCTCGACTTCATTCCCGGAGACTTCAACGTCTATGACGCCAACTGGCCCGCGGGTGACGTCGCGGAGATCTACGACATCCACGCCGATCCGGATGATGAGATCCGTTTCATCGTCGAGGACCTGAGCGGCAACCTCGATCTCGGCATCGCGTTCTTCTCGTCCGGAGGCGCTGCGTTCTACGGAAACCGGACGGATGCCGTCGCGACGGCCGACGACAACGGGATCGGCGGAACCGAGATGATCACGGTCACCGCCGTGCGCGGCGATTGGTACGGATTCCTCGTCTACAACAAGAACGACAACGGCGGCGACTACCGGATCAAGGTCGTCGATCCCGCCGCCGCCTCGGCGGAGGAGACCGTGGAGCGGACGTTCGCGCTGCGGTCGCTTTCGGCGAACCCGTTCCAGGACGGGGCGACGCTCGAGTACGCACTGCCGAGCGAGGGGCGCGCGGAGCTCGCGATCTACGACGTCAGCGGGCGGCAGGTCCGCACCCTCGTCGCGGGCAATCGGTCCGCCGGAACCCACATGGTCCGATGGGACGGGAGCGACGACGGCGGCGCGGCGGTCGCCGCAGGACTCTACTTCGCCAAGCTGCGCACGGAGAACCGCGAGACGCAGGTCAAGCTGATCCGGTCGCAGTAGAGTCATCGAAGCGCGGCGGCGTTTCCCGTCGCCGGAAACCTGGACCCCGGTCGCCCGCGTGGCGGCCGGGGTCTCGCCACGGGTCGCGGCGGCCGCGCCCACGGTTCGCGGATGCGCTATAGTTCCCGCAGGAGGATCGTCGCGATGGCGCCGTACCTGCTCATGATCATTCTCGCCCTCGCCGCCGGCTGCGGCGAAGACGATCCGATCGTGGCCCCGAGCGTGCCTCCGACGATCGAGAGCGTGACGGCCAACCCCGCCATCGTTCCCGCCGGCACGGCGACCACACTGTCGGTCACCGCGACCGATCCGGACAGCGAATCCTTGCGCTATTCGTGGTCGGCCCTCGACGGCGGGACGATCACCAGTCCGAACCAGCGCACCGCAGAGTGGATCGCCCCGGGATCGCCCGCCAACTACCGAATCCTGATCGTGGTCTCCGACGGGTTCGGATCCGACAGCCGGACGATCAGCATCACGGTCGTAAGGGGAGCTTGAAGCGTTGCCCGAAGCCCTGTAGACTCAACAATCCGTCATACGAACGCCGCGAAGCGCTCGGCCCGGACCGCCGGGCGCGAACGGTCTTGCCGACTCCCGAGGGGGACGGTGTCCACCGAGAGGGGGATGCGATGAGAGGCTCGCGAGCCGCCGCGTGCGCATTCTTGCTGGTGCTGTCGATGGGCGCCATGGAGTCGGCGGAGTCGCAGATCCTGGAGGCGTTCGACGATCGGTACGGCATCCCGTTCGGCGAGCCGCTCATCGTCGAGCCGCACGGCGTGCTCGACAACGACCTCCTCGACGGCGAGAACGCCGGAGAGTCGGGAGCGACCGCATCCCTGGTGAGCGACGTTCAGCACGGAACGCTCGCGCTCAACGAGGACGGATCGTTCACCTACGAGATCGCCGGCGATTTCCCGGGAACCGACCAGTTCGTCTATCGGGCCGAGTACGGCTCCGTTTCCGATGAAGCGACCGTGATCCTCTCCGCGTGCGAAGGGGGGCCCGACGTCTTCACCTGCTGGAACGAGAACGCCTTCACGCTGGAGGTACAGGGCCTCGGGTACACGACCCTCCATGAGGGGTTCGAGGACGACGCCGTCTGGGGCCATGTCCGCACCCCCGACTCCGCGCCGGGCGTCGTGAGCCAGGGGATCGAGTGGCGATCGAATCACCCGGACCCGCCCCCGAGCAATCCGATCTCCACGACCTCCGGCCCTCCCCATTCGGGGGTCTGGGCGGTCTTCGACCCGGAGCATGGATACGCGACCGGCACCCCGACGGAGTGCGACGTCGACGATCCTCCCGAGCATTGCCTCTACCAGGACGGATTCTCCGGGACGCTGGAGTCGCTCAACGGTCGCCTCCACGCCGTCGGCGGATACCTGAGCGGAACGTACGGGGCCAACGTCGGGATCTCGACCGACGGTGCGGGGCCGATCGGCGGAGGGAAGCTGACCGGCGGGCACCAGTTCTTCGGCGTGATCGACGCCCGGCCTGCCGGCTTCTCCAGCTTCTCGTTCCGGGAGATGGACGGGAAGGTCGGCCAGGCCCTCTACATCTTCGGAGACGACTTCACCATCGCCGGGGAGCTTCCGTCCGCCGTGGAGCCGACGCCTTCGCCTTCATCCCGGTTCCGGGTCACGCCGAATCCGGCGACGCGATCCACCGTGATCGAGTTCACCCTGCGGGATCCGTCCCGGACGCGGGTCGAGGTTCACGATCTCCAGGGACGCCTCGTCCGCGCCATCGTCGATGAGATGCGTCCCGCCGGACGTCACGCGATCGTCTGGGACCGGCGCGGCGCGTCCGGCATCCCGGTGGCCGACGGGCTCTATTTCGTCCGCCTGACGGTCTCGGGATCCAGCGAAGCGGAATCGACGACTCGAAAGCTCGTCGTGATCGACTAGGATCTCCACCCTCCAGGCGGGACCGTCCCGATGCGGAAGGCCGCCCGCGCAGGGCGATCTCCTCATCCCGGACGGATCGGACGGCCCCGCTTCGCCCGACCGAGCAGACGCCGCAGCTCCTCCATCGTCTGCTCCAGCCACCGGAGCCGTTCGGCCGGGCTCAGGCGGAGACCGATCCGCGATTGACGGTCGCGGTGTCCTTCATATCCCCGATCGAAGCCCGTCGACCCACCGCGGGGGCTCACGGGCTCAGGACCGGTCGCCGTCATCATCCCGCCCCTCGCTCTCCGACCGGAGCGAATCCAGGGCCTGGACATCCTGCTGATCGAGCGGCCGCCCCGCTCTCTTCTTCATCGCAACGAGATCGTCCAGTGCGACGACGGTCGCTTCGATCCGCTCCAGCGGAACGTGTAGCGATCTCCCGTAAACCTCCTCGAAGTCGAACGGCTCTTCGACGAAGAGGTCCACCTCGAAGCCGGGATGGGATGGACTCCACATCGAGAAGACCCGCAGGTTCTTCTCTCGAACCCATTGCGCGCGGGTTTCGGCGTCCGCCAGGGAAGCGGGATCGACGGGCGTGCGCGACCGGTACCCCAGCCGGGTCAAGGCCTCGATGGCCCGGAGGGTGTTCTCCCGCTCGAGCTGGACGACGAGGTCCAGATCGGCGGTCGTGCGGAGGTAGCCGTGCAGGACGACGGCGACGCCGCCCACGACCAGGTAGCGCACGTTCGCGCGATTGAGCGCCTCCAGGACTTCCTCGATCTCGCCGACCATCCTCGACTCCGCGGTTGCTCCGGCCCTCCAGACGTTAGCACGCCCCGCCCTTCGACGGGGAAGGAGCCTCTCCACCGACTCCACGGACCGACATCCTCTCCGCCAGAAGCGATGCGATCCTCTCGCGCAGCGCCTCCCGAACCTCGCGGAACGCGGCGAGCCGCTCCTCCTCGCTTCCCCCCGCCGCCGCCGGGTCCGGGAGCGGCCAGTGCCGCTTCTCGACCGGCCGGGGGAAGGCCGGGCAGACCTCCTCGGCGCAGAGGGTGACGACGCGATCGATCCGATCGACCGGCACGGCATCGATCCCCTTCGCCCTCTGGCCGGAGATGTCGATCCCGATCTCGGCGAGCGCGGCGACGGCGAGCGGGTTCAGCCGTCCCGGATCGGAACCGGCGGAATGGATCTCGAGCTCCGGCGGAGCGAGGGTCCGGGCGATCCCCTCCGCCATCTGGCTGCGGGCCGAGTTGGCCACACAGAGGAAGAGCAGCGCGCCGCGACGCGGTGCGGCCACCTCCGAAGCGACCGCCGCGAACGCCTGCTC
>WJJW01000398.1 GCA_014729455.1 Candidatus Eiseniibacteriota bacterium | reverse complement strand
GCACCGCCCAGAGCGTATGGTCCGGCTCGACGACGTGGGCGATCAACGTTCCGGGCAGGTCGAGGCCGAGCGTGTCCGCCAGGCCGAAGTCGGTCTCGACCCAGAGGTCCGGGAGCATCAGAAGCTGCGCGTTGACCGGCAGCGGCTCGCGGAAGAGATTCCATTCCTCGGCGGGATCCTTGCCGACCACGTCCACGGAAGGCCCGTACGGGTAGTTCACCAGGATCGTGCACCAGCCGGTGTCGTCGGTCATCGCGTGGGCCGACTCGTAGCCGAGGCCCTCGGCCCAGACGTCGATCCCCGGCTTCGGCGTGACCCCGTCCTCCTCGAAGACGCCGACGGAGACCTCCGTCTCCACCTGCGCGTCGATCTCCGCGGGATCGAGGTAGACCGTCGCCGGCACGATCACGTTGACGTCGGCGACGTACGGCTCTCGGTTCTGCGCCATCACGACCAGCCGTGCCGTTCCGGGCAAGAGCGGCTCCGCCCAGATCGGCACCTCCAGCGATCCGCTCGCGCCGACGGTGCCGGCGCCGATCAACTCGCCGTCCATCGTCAGCCCGACGTAGCTTCCGGGATCCGCCTCGACCGACACCGAGGTCCAGGTGGTCAGGATCGTCTCGGGATGGACGACCGGGTTCTCGCTCGGCACGCCCAGGTAGGTGCAGAGGCTCGGGTCGCCCATCAGGTTGTAGATGTTCCAGTAGTAGGTGGTCAGGCCGGATCCCGACTCCATCACCGCCAGGTTGCCGGCGAAGATCAGCGCGTCGTTGACGACGTACCACTGGTCCATCGCCTCGCCATGGTCGTGGAACAAGCCGTCGTAGGCGCCCAGACCGGTCCCCTCATAGGTCGGGTTGGCGATGATGTTGGACGTGTATCCGACGCCCCACCAGTAATCCTCGTCCCAGTAGGTCGAGTTGCTGCCGCCGATGTAGCCGATCGCTCCCTTGTTCGCCGCGCGCAGCCAGGTTTCGGCGAAGCACTCCCCGTAGTCGTACGTGCTCGTCAGGCAGCAGTTGCCGACCGCCAGGCAGTACTCGCCGTCGTTCTGCAGGCCGTTGATGTCGCTCTGTCCGAAGTAGGGATTGGACCAGGAGTCTTGGCTGCCGTGGGCGGTGTAGTTGATGTAGGCGACCCCGTCGCTGACGTTCTGGATGATGTCGGCGGCGTGCGAGCCCGACTCGGGATAGAGGTAGGTGTGGCTGTAGATGCCGTGCGCCTCGTTGAAGTAGTAGGTCGTGCCGTAGTTGATCTGCCCGTTGCCCCAGACGCTGCCGTGGCCGGAGTCCATTCCCGCGATCATCACCGCCTCGCCGAGGTAGGAGGGGTCGGGCATCGTGAACCGGTCGTACATCAGCGTCTTGTCGAGGATCGCCTGGAGCTGCGTCGGGTTCGTCGCCGAGAAGCGACCGTAGTAGATGTCGGGAACGAGATCCCCCTCGACGTCGCAGTACGGCCGATCGGTCGCGTCGCCGCCCAGCGTCCAGGTCGGCATCTGCGCGACGTCGCCGACGAAGATCACGAAGCTCGGCGCCGGCAGCTCGGGCGTGGCGTTCAGGTACAGGTCGTGGATGTACGCCTGGATCGACTCCTTCGTCGTACCGACCTCGGGCGTGCCGAGGACGGCGAGGATCGTGTGGAATCCCCGCTCGGTCTTCCAGTCGACGAACTCCCCGAGCTGTGCCTCGAACTCCGGCGGCGTGACGACGACCATCGTCACCACGTCCCGCACGGGATCGGGATGATCCTCGTGCTCCGATCGGACCCCGTCGATCTGGTCGTAGAGGTGGGTGAAGAACGGGCTGTGCAGCGGCGCCTTGTAGTCAGCGGCCCGCGCCGGATCGACCCCCTCGAAGACGATCCGGAATTCGATCCGTTCGCTCACCCGGATCCGCCCCTCCTGCGGGAAGTACTCGACCGGCGCGACCTCGATCCGTCCGAGATCGACCGCGCGCAGGCGGCCCTGCGGAACCAAATCGACCAGCTCTCCGGCGAGGCGGTCGGTCGCGTAGGTCGCCGGATCGAGGACGAACGGCCAGGTCTCGGGATCGGCGCTCTTCGGCATGCTCGGCTGGGTCGGGAAGAGCGGATGCTCGACCCCGAGATCGGCGAGGACGAGATCGCGCGTCTCGACCGAGAGCACCTCGATGCGGGCTTCCGCGCCGTGCGGGATCTCGATCAGACGGTTCATCATCGGCAGCTCGGGTGCTCCCTCCCGCTTCGAGGTGTGGAATCCCGGGATCAACAGACGCGTGAACGTCCCCTCGGGAGTCTCCACGTCCATCGTCGCCAGCTCTCCGACCTCGACGCGGTAGCGGACCGCGTCCCGGTCCTGGTCGAGCAAGATCAAGCTCGACGAAGCGGCCGGGAGCGGGTGGGTGCGGGTCTCGGCCGCCGCCACGGCGGACGTCAATCCCAGAGCCAGCAAAACGATGCAGAGGATGTTACGGGATCCCATCGCCATCTTCCTTTCGGTGGTGTCTCCGTCTCGAGAGGCGCCGGCTCACGGAGGCGAAACCGGGCGGCCAACGATAAACCGTAAGAATTCTAGCCGATTCCGCGGCTGCGGAACAAGTGGAGCTGATCCTGGTGACGGGATCTGTTGCCTCCCCCACCCGGCTTTCTATACTCGGGGACGGGCGGGGGGAACGGACCACCGGGCAAGGGGCTAG
>WJJW01000049.1 GCA_014729455.1 Candidatus Eiseniibacteriota bacterium | reverse complement strand
TCCTTGCACGTTCGTCCGGCTCACCGGATGCCCGATGCGGTGCGTCTGGTGCGATACCGATTACGCGTTCGAGGGAGGCGAGGAGCGTTCGATTCCGGAGATCCTGGATTCGGTCCGGGCGCACCGGACCTCGCTGGTCGAGGTCACCGGAGGCGAACCGCTCGCGCAGAAGGAGACGCCGCTCCTGCTGGCCCGTCTCGCCGACGAGGGGTTCCAGGTCCTCCTGGAGACCGGCGGGGGGTTGCCGATCGAGAACCTCGATCCCCGCGTGGTCCTGATCTACGACGTGAAGTGCCCGGACAGCGGCGAGCATGCCCGCAATCGCTGGGAGAACCTCGAGCACCTGAAGCCGGGGATCGACGAGATCAAGTTCGTCCTCGCGTCGCGCCGGGACTACGAGTGGGCGCGCGGGTTCGTCGCGGAGCGGGACCTCGCCTCGCACCACGTCCTCCTCTTCTCGCCCGTGCATCGATTGCTCGAGCCCGCATCGCTCGCCGGCTGGATCCTGGAGGACCGCCTTCCGGTCCGCCTCCAGCTCCAGCTCCACAAGCTGCTGTGGGGCGCCGAAGCGCGGGGGGTGTGATGGAGCGGATCCGCCGGTCGGTCGTGCTCTTGAGCGGAGGATGCGACTCGGCGGTCACGCTCGCCCTCGCGCGGCGGGAGTGCGAGGAGGTCTACGCGCTGACCGTCGCGTACGGGCAGCGGCACCGCGTGGAGATCGACTGCGCCGCCGCGCTCGCCGCTTCCGCCGGCGCGACCGCCCACCGGATCCTCGAGGTCGACCTCTCCGGGTGGGGCGGCTCGAGCCTGACCGGTCACGGACCGGTTCCGAAGGATCGCACGCCCGAGGAAGCGGGGGCCGGGGTCCCGCCGACCTACGTGCCGGCCCGTAACACGATCCTCCTGGCTCTCGCGCTGGCCTGGGCCGAGGTGCTGGAGGCGGAGGCGATCTACATCGGCGTCCACGTCCAGGACGCCGGCGGCTATCCCGACACCCGGCCCGACTACTTGGAGGCTTTCGCGCGGACCGCCGCCCTCGCGACGAAGGCCGGGCGGGAGGGGCGCGGGCCGGAGATCCGGGCCCCGCTGCTCCACCGCGCGAAGGGGGAGGTGATCGCGCTCGGTCGCGATCTCGGGGTCGACTTCGCGCGGACTTCGAGCTGCTACGATCCCGCGCCGGACGGGGCTCCCTGCGGGCGCTGCGATTCCTGTCGGTTGCGGGCGAGCGGCTTCCGGGAGGCCGGCGTTGTCGATCCCCGGGCCGCGGCGGGAGAAGAATGAACCCGCGGATCGAGCGGTTCGAGGCGTTCGGGCTCCCGCTGGCGCTGCGCGCGCCGTTCCGGACGCACTGGAAGGACATCCGGACCCATGAGAGCGTGCGCGTGCGGATCGTCTGCGACGGGATCGAGGGAAACGGCGAGGCGTACACACTCGAGACCGCGGGCGCGCTTTCCGGGCTGAGGGAGGCGGATCTGCAGGGCGCGGATCCGTTCGCCGGCGAGACGATCACCCGCCGGATCGCCGATCCGGCCGCTCGCTCGGCGGTCGATCTGGCTCTCCACGACTGGATCGGGCGCCGGTTCGGTCTGCCGGTCCACCGTTGGCTCGGCCTGCCGCGCGCCCGGGCGACGAGCTGCCTCTCGATCGGGATCGACGAGCCGGAGAGAATGATCGCCGACGCGCGCCGGCGGATCGCGGGGGGCGCGGAGATCCTGAAGGTCAAGCTGACCACGGACACCGACCTCGCGGTCCTCGCGGAGATCCGCAGGATCGGTGGGAACGGCCTGAGGATCTGGGTGGATGCGAACCAGGCGTTCGATCCGGAGCAGGCGGTCGCGGTCGCCGCGCGACTGGCCGATCTCGGGGTGGAGCTGTTCGAGCAGCCGCTTCCCGTGGGGACCGAGGAGGCCTACGCCCGGATCCGTCCCCGGATCCGGCTGCCGATCGTGCTGGACGAGTCGATCCGCAGCGCGGCCGACGCGGCGGCCGCCGCGCGGGCGGGCGGTATCGATGGCATCAACGTCAAGCTCGCGAAGGTCGGCGGGATCCGCGAGGCGCTCCGCGCGATCGCGGTCGCCCGCGCGCACGGTCTGCGGATCTTCCTCGGCTGCTACTTCGAAAGCTCCCTGGGGATCGCGGCCGCCGCGCAGCTCCTCTCGCTGGCCGACTGGGTCGATCTCGACGCGCCTTTGTTCCTGGCGGAGGATCCCTACGAAGGCCTGGCGTTCGAGGGGACGGCGCTCGCCGCGCCCGATCGGCCGGGTTTGGGCGTCCGGGAGCGGGGGGATCGTGCTCGTCGGATTAGTCGGTGTAGAGGCTCTTGATCAGTCCCCAGGTCGACCGCTTCGTCTCGTTCGACTCGCGAAGGCTCTCCTCGATCGCGCCGGTCAACCGGTCCCGATCGTAGGCGTTGACCCCGGTCCCCTCCGAGACGTACCGGACCGTCCCCCCTCCCCCGATGAGGACGAAGCTGGGGGTCGGAAGACCGTATTCGTCCTGGACCGACTCGCCGTCGAGAAGAAGCGGGAACAGGATCCCGGACTGGTTGCGGAAGTGATCGACGTGCTCGTGCGGCTTGCCCGTGCACTCGATGCCGAGGATCCGCAGGCCGTCCCCGACGTAGGGATCGTACACTTCGTTCTGGACCGCCGGTCCGAGGGCGTTCGAGACCGACGTGCCGGATTCGAAGAACATCAGGAGGACCGGGTTCGGCGTGTAACCGGACGGCGAGTGCTGCAGCCCGTCGAGGTCGACGAGAAGGAACTCGGGCGCGGGATCCCCGACATCGATCGCGGCCGCGCCGCTCACGCCGAGGCCGGCGCACAGGAGAGCTAGGAGAACGATCCGGATCGGGGAGGGCGAGCACCGAGTCTCGGATTGCATCGACGAACCTCCTTCCCGGCAAGCCTGCCGAGTCCCGTAAACTACAACCGTGTAAAGGATACCACGTCCTGAGACGTCCGACAAGGGATCTGCGATGTGCTAGGCTGCGCACGGCTTGGAGCGGTCCGGGACCGGGCCGGCGGCAAACCGGAATCCGAGGATGCCGTCCCCGCGCCGGTCCCTCGGGCGGAAACGGAGGAGGAAAGATGGGAGGACCCGTCCTTCTGGAGTTCTCGATGACTCCCCTCGACAAGGGGGCGTCGGTCGGCCGCTACGTCTCTCGCAGCCTCGATCTGATCGACAGGAGCGGAGTCGCCTACCGGCTGAATCCGATGGGGACCGTCCTGGAAGGGGAGTGGGACGAGGTGATGCAGGTGGTCCGCTCCTGCTACGAGCGGATGCGCGAGGACTGCGAGCGGATCTCCGTCTCGATCAAGATCGACTACCGCAAAGGAAAGTCGGGACGACTCGATTCGAAGGTCGCTTCGATCGAGCGGCACCTGGGGCGGGAGATCCGCCGGTAGGCGCGGTTCTGGAATCGGCGGTCTCGGGCGGAGTCCGGATCGTCCTCGACGAAAGCGGCAACGGGGTTCTCGCATCGCGCGGCTACCGGAGGCGGACCCCGTACCCCGCCGCGTTTCTCGAACGCCTCCACGACGCCTATCCGGGGGGTTGGCTGGTCGAGGAGCTTCTCCTGGCGGAGGAGCCCGGGCGGCTGACGGAACGAATCCGGCCGCTGCTCGAGACGGTTCCCCCGACCGGACGGGTGCTGCACTGGGGGGCGGCGGCGGCGGGAGCCGCCCGCGCGCTGGCGCGGCTCGGGGTCGCCATCGACGCGGTCGAAGCCAACCGGCTCTATCACCCTCTCGCCCGGGAGCGGATCGCCCGGGCAGGCGCGGCAGACCGGATCCGGCTGCTCGAGCCCGACGGGTGCCGGGGCGACTACGACCTGCTGGTGCTGGTCGGCGACCCGGCGCTGCGCTCCGAACCGCCCTCTCCCAAGGAGGTCGCCGCGGCGATCGCGCGGATCCGGCCGGGCGGGAAGATCCTCCTCATCGGCTGGCCGGTCGATCGGCCGGTGCCCCCCGGCTCCCCGCTCCCCCTTCCGCATTCTGTTTTGCGCCGCATCGCCCTCCAGCGTCTCCTGCGTCCCCGCGGCGCCGCGCCGGCCGGCGGCGCGTTCCGCCGTGGGATGGGGGTCGCCGCCGCTCCGGTCGCCCTGGGCGCGCCCGCCCCGTTGCTGCGCCTGTTTCGAGAGCGGACCGGGATCCTGCTCCGCGCCGGCTCCTGAACGGGAACCATAAGAAACTTACATCTATTGCATCCACCTTCTAATGGTGATTCTTCTTGAGGGAAACGGGCGAGAATCACTAAACTTGATCGCGAAAAGGTTCACGAACAGTGGACCCGATCGAAGAGGCGAGACGATACGGGACGGGCCTCGGCCGCCCCGTAGTTTCGTGACCGGGGACGAGGATTCCAGCTCGCAGGGCCGCGGCGGGGATGAGACATCGGAGCTTTGAGAATTCGTTTCGTAGAATACGCGCTGCATCGATCAGAATCGATCCGTCGGATTCCGATCCGGCGTAACCTCCGATCCTGCTCTCTTCTGATCGTGACGCTGGCATGTTGCTTCACCGCCGTTCCGGCGCCGGCGCAGAAATCGGTTCCGGCCGAGCTGGTCGATCCGATTCGATTGCCCGGCACCCTCGACGAGATCGCCCGTCCTTCCGCGATCCATTACGACGCCGGCTTCGACGAGCTGTACCTCGGGGACGCCGGACGCAACCGGATCGTCGTCTTCAACGGCGACGGCGTCTACCGATTCTCCTTCACCGGCGGGGACCGGTTCTCCGTGCCGTTCGACGTCGACGTCGACTCGCAAGGCTACGTCTACGTGGTCGGCTCTTCACGGGAAGGGCGCCACGTCCATCGCTACGACTACGACGGGCGGTACCTCGCAACGCTTCCCCTCCCCGCGTCGTTCGACGATGCCCCGTTCGAGCCCGGCTCCGTCGCGATCGACCGCGAGGATCGGCTCTACGTCGCCGACCGGGAGACCCCACGGATCGTGGTCTTGAACGGGCACGGAGAGCTGATCGATCGGTTCCCGGTTGTCGAGGATCTCGAGTCGGAGACCAGAGAGGAGCAGTTCCTGGGCGCGATCACGGTCGTGCAGGAGACGATCTACGTTCCGGCTCCGCCGCTCGGAAGCGTCTATCGCTACGACCTCCAGGGGCGCCCGCTGGGCCGGATCGGCCACAAGGGGAACGATGTCGGCGAGTTGAACTTCCCGGTCGCGGTCGCCCGGACCCCGGACGGGATCCTGCTGATCCTGGACAAGAACCGCTTCGCCACCGTCTGCTTCGACGAGCGGGGAAGCTTCCTCGGGGAGTTCGGCGGGAAGGGGTTCCGGCCGGGCTGGTTCTACTACCCGTCCCTACTCGCCGCGGGGAGCGGGGACCGGGTCTACATCGCGCAGGTCCACGAGAGCCTGATCCAGATCTGCCGGATTCCGGGTTTCATCATCCAAGGCAACGACGTCGGTTGCATAGGTTCCGAGTCACCGCAGGGCTCCCGCTCCGATCGGGGCGCGGCTCTCCAGGCTTTGTCCACGCAGAGAGAGGAGGGATCACAACAGGGGGAACGACTTCAGGGTCCTCATCTTCAGAAGCTTCATGATCACCACTTTCGTTCGCAGATCTGCAACGTTACTTGGAGGAACTTGTGATGCGTAAGGCTTTCTTGATCGTGCTGGGTCTCTGCTTCGCGGCGGCCAGTCCGGTCCTCGCCTTCCATGATGCGGGCGTGGCCCATTGCAACGGCTGCCACACCATGCACAACAGCGAAGACGGGGTGGCAATCGACCCGGATAATCCCAATGGCAATCCCTGGCTGCTCGTCGACGAGTCGCCGAGCGATGTCTGTCTCGGCTGCCACGCCACGCGGCTGGGCGCGGTTTTCGGCGACGACCCGGTCAACCCGCCGCTGCTGCTCGGCGCCGGCAACTTCACCTATCTGCTCGAGGACAACATCAACGACGGCCACAACGGCGCCAACAACCCGATCCCGGGTTACAAGGCGGGCCACAGCATCGTCGCTCCCGGCCACGGCCTCGCCGCGGACGGGACCCTGACCGCGGCGCCGGGTGGTGACTTCCCGGCCAGCGTTCTCGGTTGCACGAGCTGCCATGATCCCCACGGGACCGAGGACTTCCGGATGCTGTATGGCGCCGGCCGCGTCGTCCAGGACGGGGTCGCGACCTTCGACAACCCCGCTCCGACGGCCGACGGGCTGTCGATCTTCGACGGGACGGGCGAGACGAACGACAACCACACCGCCTACCAGAGCGGGATGAGCGCCTGGTGCGCGAACTGCCACGGCGACTTTCACCAGCAGGCCGACGGCCGGCTGATTCACCAGTCGGGTCAGATCCTGGGCGGGACGATCGCGACCGTTTACGATCTGTACAACGGGACCGCCAGCATCCAGGGCGGGAACCACGCGACCGCCTATCTCGCCGCGGTTCCGTTCGAGGATCCGTCGATGACGACCGACGGGACGGAGGGGCCGGTCGCCTCGAGCCAGGTTTCGTGCGTCTCCTGCCACCGCGCGCACGCGACGTCGGCGCCGAACGCGGGACGTTGGGACTTCAGCGTCACCCTCCTCGACGAGGACGGCCTGGAGTCGGGCTCGTACGCGATCCCGAACCCGTACGGCGACGACGACCAGCGCTCGCTGTGCAACAAGTGCCACAAGAAGGACGAGTTCGATCATCTGATGACGCCCTGACCGGGGACCCCGTTAACGGCGCCGTCGCCGCGACGGTCCCGTGAGGGATCGGAGGCGCCCGGACCCCTAGGGGGT
>WJJW01000397.1 GCA_014729455.1 Candidatus Eiseniibacteriota bacterium | reverse complement strand
CCGACCGCCACGCCGAAGAGGAGCGAGGCGAGGGCCGAGCCTCCGAAGAAGCTCCAGTCGAAGAAGCGGCGCCAGGAGTCGGACTTGCGTTTCGACCGGAACTCGAGGGAGACGGCGCGGGAGATCAGCGCGAGCAGGAGGAGCATGAACGCGGTGTAGAAGCCCGAGAAGACCGTGGCGTAGGCGTGCGGGAACGCGGCGAAGAGCGCCCCACCGAAGGTGACGAGCCAGACCTCGTTGCCGTCCCAGAGCGGCCCGATCGAGTTCATCGAGAGCCGGCGCTCCTCGTCGGTTCGCGGCACGAACGGATGGAGGATCCCGACCCCCAGGTCGAACCCGTCGAGAAGCGCGTAGCCCAGGAGCAGGACCCCCTCGAGCAGGAACCAGATCACGCAGAGCTGTTCGTGCGACATCTCTCCTCCTCCTCTCAGGCCCGGCTCTCGGCCGATTCACCGTCCGGGTCGACCATCCGTCCCGTGTGGGTCGCTCGCTTTCCGACCGCTCCCAGAAGATCCTTGTCGTCATCCGGCGGCTCCTCCACCGGTTCGGGACCTTGTCGGATCTTCCGGTCGAGGACGAAGAGCCAGACGAGCAGCAGCAGCAGGTAGATCAGACCGAAGCCGATCAGCGATCCCAGGACCTGCTCGGCGCGAACCGTCGGGCTGACCGCGTCGACGGTCCGCAGGCCCTGGCTCTCGTCGTAGGCGACGAACCCGTCGGGACCGACGACGACGTCGCCTTGCGCGGTCCATTCCACCGGCGGGTGGACGGACCAGGGCTGGCGTCCGACCTCCGCGGCGACCCATCCCAGCTCGTTGGAGAGGATCGGCAGGATGACGGCGATCACGAAGATCCACAAGAGCCAGCGCTGTCGGTAGAGGCGCTTCCGCAGCCGGAGGAACGAGGCGAGGACCGTCAGGCCGATGAAGGTGAAGCCGAGGATGATCATCACGTGGTAGCTCGCGAAGGTCAGCAACAGCGGCGGGCGGTCCTCGGGACGGAACCGGTCGAGGCCGACGATCGCGGCGTCCGGATCCCCCTCGAGCAGGTAGCTCAGTCCGCCGGGGACGGCGACCTCCAGGTGGACCTTCTCCTCCTCGGCGTCGGGGATTCCGAACAGGCTGAGATCCCCGCGCCCCGTTTCGAAGTGGGCCTCGAAGGCTGCCATCTTCGCCGGCTGGTGCTCGTAGACGCTGTCCGCCTGGAAGTGGCCCGAGAAGAGGATCGCGATGGAGGAGACGGTCGCCAGGATCAGCGCGCCGTCGAAGGAGCGTTGGGCGAACTCCTGGTGGCGTCGCTTCAACAGGTAGAAGGCGGAGATCGACATGATGAAGAAGGCGCCCATGATGAACGCGCCGAACCAGACGTGGACCAGCCGGTGCATCGTCGAGGGGTTGAAGACCATCGCCCAGAAGTCGACGATCTCCGCGCGCAGGACCGGGGCGCCGTCCTTCAACAGCGGAACCCCGTCGCGGACGACCGGCACGAAGTGGTGGCCGGCCGGGGTCTGCTGCCAGCTGTTCGCCACGACGATCCAGACCGAGGAGAAGATCGATCCCAGGGCGACCATCAGGGTGGAGAAGAAGTGCATGCGCGGACCGACGCGGTCCCAGCCGAAGACGAGGATCGCGAGGAACCCGGACTCGAGGAAGAAGGCGAAGATCCCCTCGGCGGCGAGCGCGGATCCGAAGACGTCGCCGACGAAGCGGGAGTAGGTCGCCCAGTTGGTGCCGAACTGGAACTCCATGACGATCCCGCTGGCGACGCCGATCGCGAAGTTGAGGGCGAAGATCTTCGTCCAGAAGCGGGCCGCCTTCTCGTAGATCGGCAGCCGGGTGCGCAGGAAGTTCCCCTCGAGCCAGACCAGGACGATCCCCATCCCGATCGTCAGCGGTGGGAAGATGTAGTGGAAGGCGATCGTCAGCGCGAACTGGAGACGGGAGAGAAGAACGGGGTCCATCGGCTCGTCACTCCTTGGGTTCGTTCCGGTCCCGGCGCACCGCGGGCGCGTATCCGGCGGCCCGTCGCGGCGGATGAATCGGATCAGGCTACAACAGGATCGCCGAGGCCGCTACGGTCCATCGCGGCGGGATTTCGAGGGAATCGCGCCCAACCGAGGGGCGGGGACGGCGCGTCGCGGACTCACGATGAAGATGGATTGATGCGGGTGATTTGATTGGCTACTCGTCGGTTTTGACGATCCGCCAGGAGAGTCCCGTCGACCGCCAGCCCCCCGTTGCCTTCGTGCAGTCGTCCACGGCATCGCAGACCGGGAGGTTCGTCAATACTTCCGGCAGATCCCGCTCTACCTGAGAAGAGGGCGAGCCGTACCTGCTCCCGTGGCGGCTCCGATTCGGCAGTGGGTGGGGGGAGAGCGGTTCGATCCCTCGTTTTCATTCGCCGGCATAGAAGACGGCGGGGGCGGGGATCGATTTCAGGGATGCGCGAGCCGGAACCGCCAGGGCCGGGGGATCGACCGGGCTCGGCGCGTTGAGCTGGTCCGTTAGACGGCGCTCCAGGTACTCGGTGAATGGGAGAATGTGCAGGTAGAGGGCGGCCAGCGAAGCCACCGTCCGGATCGCCCGGGGGTTGTGG
>WJJW01000396.1 GCA_014729455.1 Candidatus Eiseniibacteriota bacterium | reverse complement strand
GAGCGGCGAGGACCGCTCCCATCGCCGTCTCGAGCCCCGCCTGGGCGTCCAGCCGCTTCGCGTCGCTCAGCGAGATGTACGCCTGCGTCGGCAGACCGAACTGCTTGCCGATCTCGTTCGCCGCGCAGTCGATCATCTGCGTCTCGATCGCCCCCATCGGGGTGGTCTCGTAGCGAACGTCGAAGACCGCGGGAGAGCCTCCCCACAGGACCGGCGCCCCGGGCCGGGCGAGCTGGCTCAAGACGACCCCGCTCAGCGTCTCGGCGGTGTGCTGGACCAGGGTCCCGACCAGCGTGACCGGCGCCATGAAGCCGGACAGCGGCATCGAGATGAACTCGACCGGGACCCGGGCCCGGGCGCAGTCGAGGACGTTCTGGGCGGTGACCTCGCTCCACTTCAGGGGAGCCGT
The DNA here is from genome assembly GCA_014729455.1 of Candidatus Eiseniibacteriota bacterium. Classification (GTDB taxonomy): domain Bacteria; phylum Eisenbacteria; class RBG-16-71-46; order CAIMUX01; family VGJL01; genus WJJW01. The sequence goes on along the minus strand of WJJW01000396.1, from coordinate 5,352 downwards.
CGGACAGCAGGAGAAGACCGCCAGCGGCTTCTCCCGGAGCGCCTCGCCCGAACCGCGGACGATCTCCTGCAGGTCCCGCATCACGGTGAACGACTCGATCGTGAACGCGCCCGTGACGACCGGCTTGCGGCCGTAGAGCAGGCTCAGGAAGAGCCGGTAGCTGTCGGAGATCCGTTCGTCGACGTCCGCCGGAATCAGCGCCGTGCTCTGCGCGGCGATCCACTCGAGCCGGTCGACCAGCATCGCGTAGCGCACGTAGTCGGCGGTGTCCGGCTTCCGCATCGCGCCGGTCTCGGGATCGAGGATGTGGATCGCAGCCGAGCCGGGGGTGAAGTGGACGTGATCCCCCGAGAGGTCGTGTGTCTGCGCGCCGGCGGAATCGAACAGCCCGAAGGCGCGGGGAGCGGATTCGATCGCGCGGTCGATCAGCGCCCCGGGGATCCGCACGCGTCCCGACGACGCGTCGACCGAGGCCCCGTGGTCGGCGAGCAGATCCCGCGCGTTCTCGTTGTGGATCTGCATCCCCAGGCGATCGAGGAGCGTGCGCGCCTCGTCGATGATGGAATCGCGAAGCGTCCCATCCAGGAAACGAACGGCTGGTCTCATCGATCCCCTCCCGGGCGGCGTTCGGTCGCCGCGCTCACGCGAGCCGCCGGCTGCGCGAGTATACCATCGGCCCGCACGTCACGCCTTTCGCGCGACGAAGACCAGCTCCCCGGGATAGCGGCTCCCGTACGGGTCCCGGTCGTAGCCGGAGTAGAGCCGCTCGACCCGGAACCCCGCACGATGCAGGAGGTGCTCCACCTCGAACCGGAAGAAGTAGCGGAGCGGAAACCGGTGGACGAGCCGCTCGATCCTGCCGGAGGGATGGAGGATCGCGTAGATCATCTCCACGTCGAGGAGCTGGGCGTGCCAATCGCGGGACCGCAGCCGGAAGGACCGGACGACCCGCCGTCCGTCGGGCATCTCGAACTCCGGATCCTCCCCCATCGGCTTGCCGGGCTCGATCTCCTGGACCAGACTCGGCAGGGACGGATTGAAGAGATCGAGGATCAACCGCCCTCCCTCGTCGAGGTGCCGGTGGACGCTGTCGAGACAGGAGAGCTGGTCCTCGACCGCCGTCAGGTGCTGGAAGGCGCGAAACGGAATCGTCGCGAGCGCGAATCGCCGGTTCAGCGCGAAGCAGCGCATGTCCCCCTGAACGATCTCCGCCCGTTGCCGCACCTCGTCCGGCTCCTCGGCGAGACGGGCGCGGCAGACGGCGAGCATCGACACGGACAGGTCCAGACCGGTGATCCGGATCCCCTCGCGGGCGATCGGGATCAGGACGCGGCCCGTTCCGCATCCCAGTTCGAGGACCGGTCCGAGGCTGCGCACCGCCTCCTCGACGTAGAACGGCACGTCGGGTCGGTCGCGGTACGGAACGACCCGATCGTACAGCTCCGCCACGAACGCAGCCTCGACATACCCGCCCGATCGATCCATCGACTCCTCTCCGTTCAGTCGGTCGTGATCTCGCAGAACAGGCTCGATCCATCGACCTCGTAGACGCGGACCCGCCCGGGGAGGCCGGCGGTCAGGGCGCGGAGCTCTTCCGGCTCCGGCGTCTCCGCCGCGAATCCGTCCCGGCAGACGATCCGCCCCGAGCCGGTCGCTTCCTCGTCGATCGGGCCGAGCAGGCCCTCGTTCGCCTGCAGCCGGAACCACTCGAGCCGCGGCTCCCAGAAGCCCGCCGCGTAGGTGCTGAACAGCACGATCCCTCCCGGCCGCGCGACCCGGATCGCCTCCCGCAGCAGGCGCGCCCGGTCGGCGTGAAACGCGGAGATGCCGTTCTGCAGGCAAGCGACGCAGTCGAACGAGCCGCTGCGGAAGCCCAGGGCGATCGCGTCCATCGCCAGCAGGCGGACCGATCCGTTTCCGCGCGCTGCGGCGACACGGAGGCTCTCCATCGAGGTATCCACGCCGATCGCCTCGCCCGCGTTCGGTGCGACGGCGAACAGGACCCGGCCGGTGCCGCAGCCGAGTTCCAGCAACCGGTCGCCCGGCGCGAGACGCCCGCGCAGATGTTCGACCTCCGCCTCCAGGTACCTCCGCACCCGCGGCGGCGCGATCGCGTAGCAACGATCGAGGCGCTCTCCGGCGAGCCGCGTCTCGTAGTACCCGGTCACTCCTCGTCGAGAGCGGCGATCGCCCTCTCGCGCTCGGCGAGCAACCGGTCGATCTCGGCGATCGTCTCCTCCGACAGCTCCCAATCCGCCGCCGGAGCGGTCTGCTCGATCTGGTCGGGTCGGCGCGCCCCCACGATGGCGGAGGTCACCTCGGGGCGCCGGAGGACCCAGGCGATCGCCAGCTCGGAGACCGACCGGCCGGCCCGTCGCGCGATCCCTTGCAGCTTCTCGACGGTGTTCAGGTTCACCGGGAGGCGGGGATCCCGGAAGTCGCGGCTGTTCCGACGCCAGTCGTCCTGTGGAAGGGCGTCGACCCACGCGCGGTCGACCTTGCCCGTCAGCATCCCGACGCGCAGGGGGCTGTACGCGACGACCCCGATCCCGTTGCGCGCGCAATGGGGAAGAATCTCGCTCTCGATCCCGCGCGCCATCATGCTGTACGGAGGCTGCAACGAAGCGACCGGGCGGATCGCGCCGACCCGGGCGAGCTGGCCGGCGTCGAAGTTGGAGACGCCGCCGTAGCGGACCTTTCCGGCGTCGATCAGCGCGTCGATCGCCCTCCACGCTTCCTCGATCCGCTCCTCGGGATCCGGCCAGTGGATCTGGTAGAGATCGATCGTCTCGATGCCGAGGCGCGCCAGGCTCGCCTCGCACTCGGCCCGGACCGATTCGGCGCCGAGGCGGTTGATCGGCGTCGGGTTGCCCGGCTCCCAGACGAGCCCGCATTTCGTGGCGATGGTCACCTCGTGCCGACGTCCCCGGATCGCCCGGCCGACGACCTCCTCCGCGTGGCCGAAGCCGTAGACGGGGGCGGTGTCGATCCAGTCGATCCCCAGCTCGAGAGCCCGGTGGATCGTGGCGATCGATTCCTCGTCGTCCTGGGGACCCCAGCCGAAGTCCCAGCCTCCCCCGCCCATCGCCCAGGTCCCCAGACCGACCGTCGTGAGCTCGAGGTCGGTCTTTCCCAGCGTTCGCTTGCGCATCTTCTGCCTCCCCTCCGGTGTCCCGGGCGCCGCGAAACGATCCGCCGCGGCCCGAATCTCCTGCGGGGATCCTAGCAACACCGCCGGCGGGGTTCGACGCCGCGCTCTCGGCGTGACGGGGCGGCGCGGCTGCCGTAGGCTCCTTCCGTGGGAGAAACGGGGGAGTCGATCCAGACGAGGGCGCCGGTCCGGGAGCACGAGATCCGTCTGGCGGACCGGAGCGCCGCGGCCCGTCGGCTCGCGCGACGCGAGGTCTGGATCGCCAACGCGCGGCTCGCGTTCTTCGTCGCCACCGGGATCCTCGCCTGGCTGGCGTTCGTCAACCGGACGCTCACGCCGCTCGCTCCGGTCGCGACGCTCGCCGCCTTCTGCGTTCTGGTCGTCGTCCACGACCGGACCGTCCGCCGGCGGCGAACCCTCGAACGCGCGGTCGACTTCCACGAGGCCGCGCTCGCCCGCCGCAGCGACGCGTGGATCGGACGGGGCGTTTCGGGAGAGCGGTTCCTCGATCGGAACCATCCCTACGCCGTCGACCTCGACCTATTCGGCGCGGGATCGCTGTTCGAGCGTCTCTGCGTCGCCCGCACGCGGATCGGAGAGCGGATCCTGGCCGACTGGCTGCGCGCCCCCGCCCCGGCCGAGACGATCCGCAGCCGACAACCGGCCGTCGAGGAGCTCGCCTCCGCCCTGGATCTCCGCGAGGCGCTCGCCGTGCAGGGAGCCGAAGGACGCGGCCGCCTGGACCCCGAGCCGCTCCTCGACTGGGCCCGCGGGCGGAGCGCTCCTCCTCCGGCCGCGCTCCTGTGGGCGGGACGGATCCTGGCGGTGGCGGCCGTCGGCGCGGCGGTCGGCTATCTCGCCGGAGCGGGAGGCCGGCCCCTCGCCGCGATCCTGATCGCGCAGGGCCTTCTCGCGGCCGTCGGGATGCGGCGCGTCGGACGGATCCTCCGCTCCACCGAGCGCCCGGACCGGGAGCTGGGGATGCTGTCCCGGATCCTCGGGCAGATCGAGGATGCCCGGTTTCGCGCGACACACCTGCGCCGGATGCAGGAATCGCTGCGGACCGAGGGGCTTCCTCCGTCGGCCCGGATCGCCCGGCTCGCGCGACTGATGGAGGCGCAAGAATGGAGCCGCAACCTCTTCTTCGCGCCGATCGCGATCCTGCTGAACTGGAACGTCGAGATCGCTTGCGGGATCGAGGCCTGGCGGAAGAGACACGGTGCGGCGGTGCCGGTCTGGATCGAGGCGGCCGGCGAGATCGAGGCGCTGGCCTCGCTCGCGGCGATGACCTTCGAGGAGGAAGAGGCGACGTTCCCCGAGGTCGTCGAGCCCGGTCCCTGCATCGAGGGGGAACGCCTGGGGCATCCCTTGATCCGCAACGACCGCTGCGTTCGCAACGACGTCCGCCTCGGCGATCCGGTCCGCCTGCTGGTGGTCAGCGGGTCGAACATGTCCGGCAAGAGCACGCTCTTGCGGGCGATCGGCGTCAACGCGGTGCTGGCGCTCGCCGGAGGACCGGTCCGCGCGCGACGCCTGCGGATCTCGCCCCTGCAGGTGGGCGCCTCGATCCGCACCAACGACTCGCTCCACGACGGGCGTTCCCGTTTCTACGCCGAGATCCTCCGACTCCGGCAGCTCGTGGATCTCGCCTCCGGACCGGAGTCGCTCCTGTTCCTGATCGACGAGGTCCTGCACGGCACCAACTCGCACGACCGGAGGATCGGCGCGGCGGCGGTCGTCCGCGGGTTCGTGGAACGCGGCGGGATCGGTCTGGTGACGACGCACGACCTCGCCCTGTCGCGGATCGTCGAGGAGCTGCATCCGCGCGCCCGGAACGTCCACTTCGAGGATCGGATCGAGGGGGAGGAGATCCTCTTCGACTACCGGCTGCTGCCGGGCGTGGTGGAGAGGAGCAACGCGCTGGCCCTGATGCGCTCGATCGGCTTGGAGATCTGAGGACTCCGCGCCTCGCCGGAGCGTGCTAGACTCGCCGCCATGAAGACGATCTCGCGCGCGGTCCGGATCGCCCCGCCGATTCTCGCCCTGCTCCTCCTCGCCACCGGGATCCCGGGCTCGTCGGCCCGATCGGCGAGCCGGTCGGTGGAGGCGGACGGGACCGGCGCCCATCCGACGATCCAGTCGGCGATCGACGCCGCCCAGCCGGGGGACACGATCCGGGTCGGACCGGGGACCTACACCGG
>WJJW01000395.1 GCA_014729455.1 Candidatus Eiseniibacteriota bacterium | reverse complement strand
TCGAGGGGACCGTCTCCTCGCCCTGCCCCGAGTTCTCGATCGTCTCGGGCGAGGGCGGATTCGTCCTGGCCGAGGACGAGAGCCTGACGGTGACGGTCCGCTTCATTCCCGAGCAGCCGGGCGACTTCTCGTGCGGGATCGAGACGGGCGCCGCGCTCTGCGGGACGGTCCCGTGCGTCGGGACCGGAACCGAGCCGCCCCCCGAATGCGCCGTGTCGCCGCTCGCCCTCGACTTCGGGGAGATCGGCGTCGGAGAGGCCGCCGCGCGGAGCTTCTGGATCCGGAACGCGGGCGGCGGCGCGCTCTCCGGCGCGGTCACCGCGGACTGCGAAGCGTTCGCGATCCTCTCGGGCGGGGGCGCGTACGCCCTGCCGGCGGGCGACAGCGTGCGCGTCGAGGTCGAATTCGCCCCCGACTCCTCCGGGACGTTCGCGTGTGCGATCGAGACCGGCACCGAGGCCTGCCCGGACGTCGCCTGCACCGGCTCCGCCACCGACGACCCGCCCGTCTGCGCTCTCGAGCCGGCTTCCCTCGAGTTCGGCGAGATCCTGGTCGGAGAATCGATCGAGCGGACCTTCACGGTCCGCAATGCGGGCGGCGGCGTCCTCGCCGGGGAGATCGCCGAGGAGTGCGACGCCTTCGAGATCCCCGAGGGGGCCGGGCCGTTCTCCCTGGCCGCCGGGGAGAGCCTGCGCGTCACGGTCCGCTTCGCGCCGCCGGACGGCGGGCCGGCCTCCTGCGCCGTCGAGACCGGAATCCCCCCCTGCCCGTCCGTCTCGTGCACCGGGACCGGAATCGGCCCTGCGTGCGTCGTCGAACCCGAGACGCTCGACTTCGGCGAGGTCCTGGTCGGCGGCATCGCCGAAGAGACCTTCACGATCACCAACACGGGCGGAGGGATCCTCAGCGGAACGGTCTCGGAGACCTGCCCCGACTTCCGGATCATCGAAGGGGGCGGCGGATTCGCGCTCGCCGCGGAGGAGGTCCTGACGGTGACGCTTCGCTTCGCCCCGCTCGCCGGTGGGGATGCGGAGTGCACGGTGACCACCGGCACCGACGACTGCGCCGACCTCCCCTGCACGGGGATCGGGATCGACGCGTCCTGCGAGGTCTCGCCGGAGTCGATCGACTTCGGATCCGTCCTGATCGGGGAGTCGGCCGACGCCTCCTTCACGATCGAGAACGCCGGCGGCGGGACCCTGAGCGGCGCCGTGACGATCGACTGTCCCGACTACGCCATCGTCTCCGGCGGCGGCTCCTACCAGCTCGGCCCCGGACAGGCCCGCGACGTCACGATCCGGTTCGCGCCGAGCGATCTCGGTCAGAGCGAGTGCGTCGTCGAGACCGGGGACGGTCGGTGCGCCGACGTCCCCTGCACCGGCGAGGGGATCGGACCGATCTGCGACGTGGCGCCGTCGGAGATCGACTTCGGTCCCGTCGACGCGGGCGCGACCCGCGACACGACGTTCACGATCCGGAACGTCGGCGCCGGGATCCTGAACGGCGAGGTCACCGAGGCGTGCGACGCCTACGAGATCCTCTCGGGCGGCGGCCCGTTCGCGCTGGCGGCCGGGGATTCGCAGATCGTGGCGGTCCGGTTCGCGCCGGCGGAGGGGGGCGTGTTCCCGTGCTCGATCGAGACCGGCGCCGAGCGGTGCGTCGACGTCGCCTGCACCGGAGAGGGGATCCAGCCGATCTGCGAGGTGATCCCCGAAGCGATCGACTTCGGCTCGGTCCTCGTCGGGGAAGCGGTCGACTCGACCTTCACGATCGCCAACCGGGGCAACGGGATCCTCTCCGGCGCGGTTTCGGAGTCGTGCGAGGCGTATGAGGTCGTCTCGGGCGGCGGCTCCTTCGCGCTGGGCGCCGACGAAGAGCGGGTCGTCACGGTCCGATTCGCGCCGCTGGAGGACGGGCCCGCGCCGTGCACGATCGAGACCGGCACGGAGCGGTGCGTCGACGTCTCCTGCACCGGAGAGGGGATCGGTCCGCACTGCGCGGTCGAGCCGACGGTGCTCGCGTTCGGCGAAGTGGGGGTCGGCGCGGCGCGCGACACGACGTTCACGATCCGCAACGAGGGGGGCGGGATCCTCGAGGGCGAGGTCGGCGAGGACTGCCCCGACTACGAGGTCGTCTCGGGAGGGGGCCCCTTCGGGATCGGCGCGGGCGATTCGGTCGTGGTCACGGTCCGGTTCGCGCCGCAGGAGGTCGGAGAGTCGGCCTGCACGATCGAGACGGGAACCGCGCTGTGCCCGGACGTCTCCTGCACCGGCAAGGGTTGCCCGGACTGTCCGGAGTCGCCGTTGGTCCTCGACGCCGTGGCCGACGTGATGATCCGCTCGGAGCATCCCGACAGCAACTTCTGCGCCTCACCGGTCGATCTCTTCGGCCGGACCGGAGCCGACTCCAGCGGCTTGGCCTTGACGTTGCTGCGGTTCGACCTGTCGGCGATCCCCCCGGAGGCGATTCTCCTCGACGTCCACGTCGAGGTGACGGCCGATTCGTGCGCGGAGAACCCGCCCGGCGAACAGATCGCCTTCGCCCTCCGCCGGCCCGACGAATCGTTCGAGGAATGCACGGTCACCTGGGGAAACGCTCCGACGTTGAGTTCCCTGCCGCAATGCAGAGACACGTTCTCCTGCGAGCCGGGGGTGAAGGCCTACGGCTGCGAGGCGCTGTCCAATCTGGTCCGGTCGTGGATCGATGCGCCGCAGGAGAACCACGGCCTCGGATTCGCCCCGGACGGCTCCGCTCCCGGCGCCCTCGTGATCCGTTCGCGCCGCCACTCCGAGGGGCCGCCTCCGCGGCTCGTCGTCGAGTTCGAGTGTCCCTGCCCGTGAGGACCGGCGGGCGGGTTCCCCGCCGGTCCCCCCGGGGTCATGGGCTCTTCCTCTATTTGAGCAACGTCATCCGCTTCTGGGACGCGTGGTCGCCGGCCCGCATCTCGTAGAAGAACACGCCCGTGCCGACCTTCCGTCCCGCATCATCGGTCCCGTCCCATTCCACGGAATGCCCGCCCGCCGGCATCGCTCCGTCGACCAGCGTGCGGACCAACCGGCCGGACGCATCGTAGATCGCCAGCCGCACAACGACCGCCTCGGGGAGATCGAACGAGATCAGCGTCCGCGGGTTGAACGGGTTCGGACGCGCCTCTCCGAGCCGGAACGCGGACGGGAGCGCCACCTCGACCGCCGCCGCACGATCCCCGAGTCGCCGAGGACCCTCGGGATCGAGAAGCATCTCGCGGTTCCGGGCGTCCCGGATCGTGCTCTCCGTCAACCTCACGGCCGGGTCCCCGCTGCGAAGCGCGCGGAACCGAACGATTGCGACGGCGCCCTCATCGGCGAGCGCGGTCTCCCTCCCCAGCAGCGCCAGGTTCAGATCCACCTCTCCGGCGCGCGGCAGCGCCTTGAAGAAATGCGGGAGCCCTTCGAGCCGCCCGGCCGCCTCGCTTCCCTCGTGGGCGAGGAGCGTGCCGTCGTAGGACAGCACGGCGCGGATCCCCTGCACCTGCGCCGCGTCGCCACGAAGGAGGACGGGGATCTCGAGGACCTGGCCCTTCGCCACGCTGCCGGCAACCGGCCCGACCACCAGCTCGGCCGTGCCCGGTCCGGACTCCGCGTCCGGTCGACCGGCCAGCTCCGGACGCACCCCGTCGAGGGCGACCTCGCCGTAGTTGATCGCGAAGAGGATCAGATCCTCGAAGCCGACCACGTTGTCGGTCGTCGGACGCGCGTCGACCGAGTAATCGGTCGTCGGACCGACGTCCAGATAGTTGAAGGAATCGTTATGCGTCAGGGTGATCCCGTAGTGCGCGCCGAGGAGGCTGACATCCGCCGCATCGACCAGGTTGTCGCCGCTTCCGGGCGTGGTCCCGTCGGAGACGTCGCCGAGGTGGTAGTTGAGCGTTCCTCCGGTCATGTTCGATGCCGCGGAGACGTTTCCGCAATCATCGGCCGAGAACAGGACGTAGTAGTAGAAGTCCCTCGTGGCCGGCTCGTCGACGTGACCCGTTCCCGAGACGCCGGCGACCTGGGTCCATCCGTTCGCCACGGCATCGCCCGGATCGGACGGCGCGCTCGGGACGGCCCCGGATCCATCGTCGTACTCCGGATAATCCCCGTACGCCTTCCGGTAGACGTCGTAGGAAGCCGCGTCCCCCGGCTCGGAGTAGGTCAGCAGGATTCCGGTGGTTCCGTCCCCGCCGTTTCCCGTCTTGATCTGGGCGGCGCCCAGGTCCGAAACGGCGACCGGCGCCTGCGTGTCGACCACGACCGTTTCCGGCGAGCCGACCACGGACGGGATCGGCGCGTTATCGCAGTCTCGCAGGAGCACCTCGTCCACGACCACTTGCCAGGATCCGTCCGTGACGCCGGCGACCTCGGCCGAGAACATCAGCCCGCCGGTGGTCGCCCCGCACGGAATCCCGAGAATCGCGCAGTCGACCGTGTACGAGCCACCGCCGTTGTCGATCACCTGAAAGCTGGTCCCGCCGATCGAGTTGAGAAGCGTCCCCTCGGTGATGCTCGGGGGGACATCGACGCACAGCTCCAGGCCCGACTCGAGGTGGAAGGTCACGGAGAAGGCACGCAGGTCGGTGTCATCCGAGCGCGACAGCTCGAACTCGACCTCGTTGCACGGGTTGTCGCCGGTGATGCACTCCGATTCCGCGGTCGGTTCGACGACGGTCGGCGTCGGGAATCCGAGGATCTGGCCGCCGAAGTCCTGATCGTTGGGACACGGGCTCAGGGAAGGATAGTCGGCCCACCCTCCCGTGTTCCCCGCGCTCGAATCGTAGTTCTCGTAGTCCACCAGCACGTCATCCGGCGCGCACATCAGCCAGAGAAGCGTCGCGTTGTAGTTCGTCTGCGCCGTCTCGGCCCGCAGGGAGATGAAGTAGTCCGTACCGGTGAAGACGTACGGCGTGTCCAGGACGTACTCCTTGTAGTGCTGGGCCGCGTTCAACACGACCCAGGTGCCCGGAAGCGTCGCGAGATGCGTCCCCGGAGATCCCCCGGGACCCGTCGCGTCGTACAGATCGATCGCGATGGACGAGAAGTCGGCGGGCACGCCGCCCTTGTTCGCGCTGTTCGGGTGGGGGCCTTCATCGCCATACGCCCACCAGAGGCGGATGGAGGTGGCCATCGAACCCGACGGGACCTCGACCGCCCGAGCGGTCAGGTCGAAGTTCGTGGGAGAGGAGTAGTACGTGCTGCTCCATGCATAGCAGCTTCCGCAGGTCCCGTACGGATTGACGACCGGTGTCCCGGAATCGAACAGGAGCTGGGCCGCGTGGAATCCGATGCCGTCGTCCGAGCCCGGCTCCTCGATCGACAAACGCTCCCCTCCTCCGGCGAGCGGAGGATCCGCGCTTGCGGTCGCAGACCAGACCTGCGAGGGGATCGCGAGGCAGATGCAGGTCATCGCCAACAGAACGGCGAGTGACTTCAAAACACTGAGATTGACGAACGGACGCCACCGAACCATGGGGTACCTCCACAATCAAACATCACTGTCGCGCGTCATGACGGCTTGCAAATGGAGAACGAATCGTCTCGGTTCCTGGAGCCTAATCGATCAAGACCACCTTTCTTCGGGCCTCGTCGGCGCCGCTACGGATGACGACGTAGTAGACACCCGACCCGACGCGCCGTCCCGCATCGGTCCGACGATCCCAGTGGATCGCCCCCGGGGCGGTCCGCAGCGAGCGTTCGAGCAATCTACGAACCAGTCGTCCGCTCGTGTCATAGATGGAGACGTCGGAAAGCGCCGGCTCCGAAGACCCGAGCCTCAGGGTGGCCCCGTCCCGGATCGGATTCGGTCGAATCTCGATCCGGCTCCCGCCGGAACGTGCTTCATTCCCGTCCTCCTCGACGTCGGAGGTCGGATCGCAGATCTCGACGGATCCGTTGTGGAAGATCACCTGTCGGGGATAGGTCGGATGGTTCGGCCAGACCCAGAGCCCGGCGTCGACGAATGTCCGGTCCGGATCGGAGATGATCTCCATTGGCGTGGTTCCCGGCACGTTCGTCCGCAGGTAGTAGGTGCTGAGAATCCCCGGGCCGTCGATGGCGACCCCCTCGCAGAGAAGCACGTGCGAGTACGTGACGGTGGAATCGGTCATCGTCAGATACTCGAATCGATTCGGACAAGCATCGACCATCAGGTCTCCCTCCTCGAGACTCTCGAACGTGAGCATCTCGGGATCGAACTCGATGGTCACCTCATACCCGTTGAACTGCTGGGCGGTCTCGTCGACCGCGAAGTGGACCGTGGCCAGGGAGTCGAGCTGCACGCAATTGGTGTCCGGGAAAAGGTACGCGTGGAACTCCTCCGTGAGCGGATTCGCCGACGAGGCGGTTGCGGCCGCGAGCATGAGGACCGTCACGGTCCAGATTGAGAGCGGTGTCTTCACGATGTTCCTCCGCGCGTCGAGCGGGGAAGGAAAGGGCACGATCGCCCTCCCCTTCCCCCCTGTCGCTGGAAGTGGTTACTTCAAGAGGGTCATCCGCTTCTGGGAAACGAACTCCCCGGCGCTCATCTGGTAGAAGAAGACACCCGTGCTCACGCTGCGGCCCGCGTTGTCGGTGCCGTCCCACTCCACGCCGTGGCTACCGGCCGGCATCGCCTCGTCGACGAGCGTCCGCACGACACGACCCGACGCGTCGTAGATCGAGAGCGTCACGTCGACCGAACGCGGCAGATCGAACGAGATCAGCGTGCGCGGATTGAACGGATTCGGCCGGGCCTCCCCGAGCCGGAACTGCGTCGGCAGAACGATCTCGGCCTCGACCGACCGGTCCGCGATCCCGCGCGGGCTGTCCGCCTGCGGCAGCAGCTCCGCGTTGTTCCGGTCGCGCACCGTGCTCTCGGTGAGCCGGACCGCCACCTGGCCATTCCGCAGCGCGCGGAACCGGACGGTCATGACCGCCCCCTGGTCCCCGAACGCGGTGTCCCGACCGAGAAGCGCCAGGTTCAGGTCCACCTCGCCCGCGGCCGGAAGCGCCTTGAAGAAGTGCGGAACCCCATCGAGATGGGCGGCGACCTCGCTCCCCTCGTAGGCGAGGAGGGTACCGTCGTAGCTCAGCACCGTCCGCAGCCCCTGGACCCGATCGACGTCCCCCCGGATGAGAATGGGGATCTGGACGATCTGGTTCGCGCGGATGCCGGTGAGGAACGGCCCGACCTCGAGCGCGACCTGGCCGTGCTGGTCGTCGTCGTTCGGCCGGCCTGCGATCTCCGGCTGCTCACCCGTGAAGCTGACCTGACCATAGTTGATCGCGAACATGATCAGGTCTTCGAAACCAATCAAGTTGTCGGTCGTCGGGAGAGCATTGACGGAGTAGTCGGCCGTCGGACCGACGTCGAGGTAGTTGACCGGGTCGTTGTGGGCCAGAGAGGTGCCGTAGTTGTCACCAAGCTCGCTGATGTCGACCGTCCCGACGAGATTGTCGCCGCTCTCCGGCGCATTCTCACCATCGGCTACGTCACCCAGGTGGTAGTTCAGAGTGCCGCCCGTCATGTTCGACACGGCTGAGACGTTGCCGCAGTCGTCCTTCGCGAACGCGACGTAGTACCAGAAGCCACGGTCTGTCGTCTCGTCCGTCTGGCCGCCAGCGGTGACGCTCGTGAGCGCCCACGGCGCGGACGGCGGGTAGGTCGGAATGCTCGGGGAACCGGCTCCCGTGTGGTCGTTGTACTCGGGATAGGCGTTCGAGTCATCGGTCTTCACATACGGCGCCCGGTAGACCTCGACGCCCGCCAGATCGCCCTCCGGAGGATCCGTGAAGCTCACCGTGATCTCCGTCGTTCCGTCGTCGTCGTTGCCGGTGACGACCTGGGCGGCGGAGAGATCCGAGATCGCCGTCGGCGCGGAGGTGTCGATGGTCAGGCTTGCCGCCGCTCCGGCCACGGTCGGGATCGGCGCATTGACGCAATCGCGAACCTTCACCTGAGTGATCGTGATCGTCCCGACGTCCTCCGCCGAGGCGCTCGGGCTCGCCTTCACCTCGACGGTGAAGATATCCCCGGGTCCGGTC
>WJJW01000048.1 GCA_014729455.1 Candidatus Eiseniibacteriota bacterium | reverse complement strand
CGGATCGTCCGCGTCACCGCGGAGATTGAAGTAGTGCCACTCCGCCCAGAGGGAGTCGTACGGCGAGCCCGGCTCGGGACGGTGGAACGCGTCCATCTCCGTCGTGGCGCGGAGCGGAACGTCCAGCCACTCCTCCGACGCGGGCGAATCGGCCCAGTCCGGCGCGTTCTCGCCGCGCAGGATCCGCTCGCGGGACGGGATCGTCCCGGTGGCCCGCACGGCGATCGGCTCTCCCTCCGGCCTCCGGCGCAGGGTCACGACCCGATCGGCGACCTGCGGCGAGGTCGCGACGATCCGGTCCCCCAGTCGCTGTCCCTCGAGCAGCGAGCGGGCGACCGTCCGGGCGTTCTGGATCCGGAAGAACATCGCCGAGAGCCCGCCGATCTTCACCGCTTCCAGATCGATCCCGACCGGCAGGATCACGATCTCTCCCCCTCCGAGCAGATCGACGTCTCGTGCCTGCTCGAGGATCGCCTCGCCGACCGAGAGCAGCACCACCATCACCGCTCCCCCGAGCGCGAAGCCGAGGAGAAGGAACAACGTCCGCACCGGGCGCATCGCGAGCCCCCTCCGGGCGAGCAACGTGATCACGGCGCGCTCCGCTCGCGGACGATCCGGCCGTCCTCCATCTCCAGGATCCGGTCGGCCGATTCGGCGAGCTGCGGATCGTGCGTGACCACGAGCAAGCTCGTTCCGCCGTCGGCCAGCCGCCGGAAGAGCCGCACGATCGCCCGGCCGGTCTTGCGGTCGAGCTCTCCCGTCGGCTCGTCGGCCAGCAGCACGGCGGGGTCGTTGGCGAGGGCTCTGGCGATCGCCACCCGTTGCATCTCCCCGCCCGACAGCTCGGAGGGCCGGTGGGCGGCCCGATCCGCCAGACCGACGAACTCGAGCAGCTCGGCGGTCCGCGCACGCCGCCTCCGCTTCTCGATCCCCGCCTCGATCATCGGAAGCTCGACGTTCTCGAACGCGCTCAAGACCGGCAGGAGGTAGAAGCGCTGAAAGACGAAACCGAGCCGGAGCAGGCGGATGCGGGTCCGCTCCCGGTCCGAGAGCCGCGCCGCCGCGCGCCCGTCGATCCAGACTTCGCCGGTGGTGGGCCGATCGACCAGACCGAGCAGGTGCAGGAGCGTCGACTTGCCGCACCCCGAGGGACCCACGATTCCGATGGAGGCGCCGGCGCCCACGTGGAGATCGACCTCCCGCAGCGCCTCGACCCGTCTTCCGCCGTCCCGGTAGACGCGGCCGAGCGACGCGGCGCGGAGGATGCCGTCCTGTCCGATCGTGGTAGGATCATTCATCATGGAACGCCTCAAACGGATCCAGTTCTACGGGAGGACGCCCGACGACGACCACCTGGTCCGCGAGATCCTCGCCGGGCTCAAGACCGCCACGGTGTCCCGCACGTTCGAATACGACCACGCCGACGGGGAATTCGACGACGGTGGCTGGGAGGTCGGGGACCTCGTCGAGGTCTACGACCTGCGGCAGCGGCTGCGCGCCACGATCCGGATCACCGAGGTCTACCCGGTTCGCTTCGGCGCGATCCCCGAGCGCCTCTGGCGCGCGGAGGTCTGTCGCTCCGCAGAACACTTCCGCCAGGCGCACCGCGAATGCTGGCCCGACACGGACCTCACCGACGACTACCCGCTCGTCGCGATGCACTTCGAGCTGGTCTCGATCGCCGATTCGCAGCCTGATTGAGTCGCGGCTCACGTCGCCTCCCTCCGCAGGGTCTCCGCGATCCGGCCCCGCGCCGCGATCGCCGAAGCGGTGAGGCCCGCGAAGAGCCCGACACCGACGACGAAGAGACCGGTCTGCACGAATGCGGCCGGCCTGAGCACGAAGAACGAAACCGAGGCCGGCAGACCGGGGCTGTCCCTCAGGATCGCGTCGAGGTACCCGGAGAGCAACCAGCCGAGGCCGATCCCCGCGATCCCGGCGACGATCGTCAGCAGCAGCGCTTCGGTGAGGACCAGCCCCAAGATCCGCCGCTGCTGCAGTCCGATCGCCCGCAGGACGGCGATCTCTCCGAATCGCTCGTTGACGGAGATCGTCACGATCGTGGCGATCAGCAGGAAGTTCACTACGAGGCTGATCGTCCCGAGGATCCGGCTGAACTGCTGGAAGTAGGAGAGTCGGGACCGGATCGAGGCGACCATCTCCTCGACCGAGAGCACGTCCACGCGCGGGAACCGAGACGCCAGTGCGTCGCGCACGGCCGCCGCGTCGCTCCCCGGTTCGACGGAGATCATCAGGAGGGATACCCCGTCGCGCTCCCGGAGCCCTTCCATCTCCTGCAGCACGGAGAGCGGGAGAGCGATCGAACGTTGCTTCCTCGAATCGAAGAAGAAGTCGGCGACCGCCGCTACGGCGAATCGCCGCACGCCGACCAGAGCCCGGGTGTGCGGGTCGCGTTCGGAGGCGACCGCGACGGTGTCTCCCGGCGCGAGCTCCAGGCGCCGCGCGACATTCGGGTTGACGATGATCCCTTCGATCCCGTCCCTCTCCCCTCGCATCCCCGGCCGCATCCGGTAGATCGCACGGGAAACCGAGTCGACCCCGACGGCGAAACAGGCGATCGCGGAGTCCCTCACGGTGGCGCCGGCCGCCTGCAGGTAGACCGTTCCCCCGAGCATCGCCCCGACCCGATCGACCCCCGGTTCGCCGGCGATTTGCTCGGCGAGGGCGCTCCCCTCCGGGATGGTCGCCTCGGTCGCCAGCGGCAGGGTCCCCTTCGGCGTGGCTCGCAGCCCGAAACCGAACGCCTCGAGCTGCGCGCGGAACGAGTCGACGATTCCCCCTCCGAGAAGGATCATGTCGAAGAGGATCGCCGTGGCGACGGCGATCCCGAGGCCGGTCAACGACGACCGGAGGCGGTGGCGTAGGAGGTTGCGGATCGCCAGACGTCCCATCTCCTCAACGTCCCAGGAGCTCGAGCGGCGACCGACGCGTCAGGCGCAGCGCGGCCAACCCACCGGCGAGCAGCCCCAGCAGGGTCGAGATGCCGACCGAGACCGCGATGATTCCCGGCGTGACCCGGCTGAAGGTCAGCGTCGTGTCGTAGAAGGCGCGGTAGTAGGCGTTGACGGCGACGCTGATCCCGAAGCCGAGCCCGATGGCGACCGCCGATCCGAGCAAGGTCAGCAGCAACGCCTCGACCAGCAGCGCCCTCAGGATCGTGCCGCGGCCGATCCCGATCAGCCGCAGCATTCCGAGCTCGCGACGCATCTCCTCGACCTTGAGCAGCATGATCGCCGCGACGAAGACGCCCCCGCCGAAGATCGTGATGATGCTGATCGCCAGATGAAAGCGGCGGATGACGACGAACGTCCCGCTCGCCTTTTCCGAAAGCTCTTCCGCCGTGTGCGCCTCGAAGCCGTACGCCATCTCGTTGATCAGCGACGCCGTCTCCTCCGCCCGCGAGGGATCGACCAGGCGGACCGAAATCCGGTCCACCGCGCCGCCGAGACCGGCGATCCGATCCAGGTCGGGCAGCTGCATGCGGATCGTGTCGTACCGGCGGGAGACGGTGGCCGGATCGGCCGCCTCACGGTAGATCCCCGCGACCCGGAACGGCTCGGGATCCGGCGCGTCGCTCTCGGCGGAGATCCGGACGGTATCGCCGGTCGCGAGGCCGAGCCGTGCGGCGACCCGCCGGCCCACGAGCACCGGCGGCGGGGAATCGGCGGGAGCCGCTTCGGCCCCCACGCCGGCGATGCAGCAGAACGCGAGAACGGCGATGAGCGTCCGGCGATTCACGCCGATGAGGATCTCCCGCACGGCCGGGATTGGCAACCTACGTTTACCGGACCCGCCGGCGGCGGTTGCGCAGGAAGTCGAGCAGGAGGTAGTTGCCGAGCCGGTCCGGCGAGGTGAAGTACGCCCGGCCTCGATTGCGCTCGGTGAGCTGCTCGATGAACTTCTGGAGGTACGGATCCGACGCCACCATGAAGGTCGTGATCGGGATCCGCCGCCGCCGGCAGAGCACCGCCTCGTCGAGCGTGCGGTTGACGATGATCGGATCCAGACCGAAGGTATTGCGGTAGAGCTTGCCGTCGCTGCGCCGGATCACGGTCGGCTTGCCGTCGGTGATCAGGAAGATCTGCTTGTTCGCCTGGTGCCGGTGCTCCAGGATCCGACGGGCGAAGCGGATCCCTTCCTGCGTGTTCGTGTGGAACGGTCCCGCGTCGACGTACGGCAGATCCTTCACCCGCACCCGCGTCGCCTCGTCGCCGAAGAGGACCACGTCGAGCGCGTCCTTGCGGTACCGGGTCAGGATCAGCTCCGAGAGCGCCAGCGCGACCTGCTTCGCCGGCGTGATGCGATCCTCTCCGTAGAGGACCATGCTGTGCGAGACGTCGATCAGAATCGCCGTCGCGCAGGAGCTGCTCGCCTCGGTTTCGGCGACCGAGAGGTCCTCCTCGGACGGCAGGACGTCGTTCCCCCCCGTCCGGAAGACCGCGTTGCGGATCGAGTCGGGGAAATCGATCGCGCCGAGATCGTCTCCGAACTCGTACGGCTTCCGCTCGGGAAGCGGCTCCCGCCCGCCGGCCCCCTCGTGCGGCGTCGGGTGATCGCCGATCGCACCCGAGCGCAGGTTTCCGAAGATCGCCTCCAGGGAGGAGGAGCGGATGCGTCGCTCCATCCGCCCGGTCATCCGGCGGACGCTCCCCTCCCGCCGGACGAGATCCTCCTCCTCGAGTCTCCGCGCGAACTCGTCCAGGTCCCAGTCGTCCGGCAGGTAGCCTTGCTCCTGCAAGGCCCGCATCCACTGCAAGGCCTGCTCCACGTCGCCGCTGGTCCGCAGAGCGAGGTGCTGGAACAGCGCGAGCTGATCCCGGAAGCTCGCCAGCGCTTCGAGGAGACGAGGATCGATCCGCTCGAAGCGGTACCTCAACGCTCGGTCTCCTCTTGGAACATGTTGGCGAGCACGTCGGAGAAGCGGACGCCAGAATCGAGGTTCTGGCGGGCGATGAGGCTCGCCTCGTGCAGCGACTCGAGGACCCACTCCGAGGCCAGCGCCTTCTCTGCGGGGGCGAGCTTGCCGAGGTGGCGCTCCACCAGCGTCGCCAGACCCGGGACCTTCTCCAGCTCCTCGCGGTACGCCTCCCCCGACATCGCGTCGGCCAGCTCGATCTTCCCGCCCTGCGAGAAGTAGGCGAGGATCTCGCGATAGGCCGGCGGCGTGACCCGCTCGCGGGCCTCGCTGCCCGCACCGTGCGCCCTCTCCGCCTCCGCCCGGCGGCGGCGCCGTCGCCCGTAGATCGGCGGGAAGTGGCGGGTGAACACCTTCAGCATCGCCTTGCCGATCAGCCGGTGCGCGACGATCACCGGCCCCTCCTGCTCCCCTTCGTAGACGAGCTCGATCCGCCCGGTGACGGCGGGGACTACGGAGGCGAGGTCGCACAGCCGGGGGACCCGGGGCTCCTCCGGAGTCCGCAGGCAGCGCCGCTCGACCGCCGAGAGCAGCAGCTCCCGCGCGCGGATCGGCAGTCGCTGACTCACCCCGGAGGACTGGTCGACATGATCGCTGCCCCGCGCGGTGAACGCGATCTCTTCGAGCACCTCCTCGAGGAAGCGCGGCACCTCGATCGCCTCGCCCCGCTCGCTCCACGCCTCCTGATGCGTGATCGCGATCGCCTCGTCGACCGAACGCGGGTAGTGGGTGAGGATCTGGCTGTCGATCCGGTCCTTCAACGGCGTGATGATGTTGCCGCGGTTGGTGTAGTCCTCCGGGTTCGCGGTGAACGTCAGGACCAGGTCGAGGGGGATCCGCACGGGGAAGCCGCGGATCTGGATGTCGTTCTCCTCCATGATGTTCAACAGCCCCACCTGGATGCGCGGCTGCAGATCGGGAAGCTCGTTCAGCGCGAAGATCCCCCGGTTCGTGCGCGGAATGATCCCGTAGTGGATCGCCTCCTCGCTCGAGAAGTCGAGGCGCTCGCGCGCCGCCTTGATCGGATCGAGGTCGCCGATCAGATCGGCGATCGTCACGTCCGGCGTCGCGAGCTTCTCGTGGAAGCGCTCCTCCCGGTCGATCCAGCGGATCGGGGTCGCCTCCCCCATCTCCTCGATCCTGCGCCGCGCCCACGCGGTCGTGGGGTGGAGCGGATCGTCGAGGATCGGCGCCCCCTCGACCACGGGGATCTCCGGGTCGAGCAGCGCGACGAGCTGGCGGATGATCCGCGTCTTCGCCTGGCCGCGAAGGCCCAGAAGGATGAAGTCGTGCTTCGAGAGGAGCGCGCGTTCGAGCTGCGGCAGGACCGTCTCGTCGTATCCGACGATCCCGGCCAGCCACGGTTCCCCGCGGATCAGACGATTCTGCAGGTTTTCGCGCAGTTCCTCCTTCACGGTCCGATACCGGTACCCGGAAGCACGGAGCGCGCCGAGATTGCGTGGTCGTGGATGGCTCCGGCTCACAAGAACACCTCCTCGCGCACCGTCGGCCGATCCGGCGTCCCTCCCAGCCGGATCGCCACGTGGCGCGGGTCGTGGTAAAGAT
>WJJW01000394.1 GCA_014729455.1 Candidatus Eiseniibacteriota bacterium | reverse complement strand
GTCCAGCCCCTTTCCGAGATGGAGGTCGGGGCGGTCTGCGAGGTCGTCCATATCCGGCCGGAGCACCACGCCCGGCTCGACCGGCTCGCCGCCTACGGCCTGGTCCCCCGTTCGGTGATCCGCTTGCACCAGAAGCGGCCCAGCTACGTCGTGCAGATCGACGAGACCGATCTCGCGTTCGACGCCAAGGTCGCCGGGGACATCTACGTCCGGCCGCATCCCGGCGGCCCCGGCGAGGGCTGAGCAAGGCGCCTCGCCGCGGCCCTCCCGCGCGGCGTCCGAACGGGGTGGCGCCGGCCGTCCCGGATCGGCTACCCTACCGGAGCGCGTCCGGGGTGGGGTTCCCGAGGGGGAGGGGCGGATGAACATCCGGAGGATCGGCAGAGACGTGGGGCTCGCGACGGCCCTCCTGGTGCTGCTCCTCCGACCCGCGCCCGCTCAGACGTCCCCGGATCGCGATCCCTCTTCATCCGTCCTCCGGCCGGCCGAGGCGCTGCAGGTCACCGACCGCCGGCTCGACGCCGGCGACGCCCTCAGGATCCGCTTCGTCCGCTCCCCCGACGATCCGGCCGGGGAAGGTCCCGTCGAGAGCTACCAGCTCCTCCGGCGCAGAGCGGACGATCCGACCTTCGCGCCGGTCAAGAGCTTCCCCGCGACGCTGCAGGGCGACACGATCACCTACGAGGACGGCGGACTCCGAGCCGGCCGCGAGTACCTCTACCGGGTCCGGCTCGTGACGACGGACGGCGACTCGATCGACGGAGCCGTCATCGGTCCCGTGCGGCCGCAACGGCAGTGGTTCTTCACGAACAAGGTGAACACCGCGATCTCGACGGTCGTCTTCGTGCTGCTGATCCTCGGGTTCATCCGGGCGGCGCAGCGGGGACGCGATCTCTTCATCCGCCGGATCGCCGGGCTCGACGCGATCGACGAGGCGGTCGGGCGATGCACCGAGATGGGCAAGCCGACCCTCTACATCCCCGGCATCAGCACGATCGCCGACGTGGCGACGATCGCCTCGCTGAACATCCTCGGGCAGGTCGCCAAGAAGATCGCCGCCTACCAGAGCCGGATCCTGGTCCCCAACCGCGACCCGATCGTCTACCCGGTCACCGAGGACGTGGTGAAGCTCGCCTTCACCGAGGCCGGATACCCGCAGGACTATCGGGACGAGGACGTCTACTTCGTGACCAACGACCAGTTCTCCTACGCGGCGGCCGTCTGCGGGACGATGGTGCGGGACAAGCCGGGCGCGAACCTCCTGCTCGGCATGTTCTACGCCGAGTCGCTGGTGCTCGCCGAGACCGGGGCGTCGATCGGCGCGATCCAGATCGCCGGCACCGACGCGATCACGCAGCTCCCGTTCTTCGTCACCGCCTGCGACTACACGATCATCGGCGAGGAGCTCTACGCCGCTTCCGCCTACATCGGCCGCGAACCGACCCTGCTCGGGAGCCTGAAGGGACAGGACTACTACAAGCTGATCTTCATCGTCCTGATCACGATCGGCATCGTCTTCGCCACCGTCGGGGAGATCGTGCGTGACGAGCCGTTCTACTGGATCAAGGAGATCCTGAACGTCCGGGGGTCGGGCGGATGAGGCTCCAGGTCCCGCTGTTCATCTGCGCGATCGCCGGGATCTTCATGGCGATCCAGTACTTCATCCCGGCCGCCCGGCCGCTCTACGAGCGGATCAGCGACTATCTCCAGATCGTCTACGCCTTCTCGATCGTCCTCGGAGTCGCCAGCGTCCTGAACCGCCACGGAACGCGGATCAAGACCGGCCACAGGGACGCGATCTACAGCGTGGCGACGATCGGCTCGATGGCCCTGATGATGATCGCCGGGTTCGCCGGCGGTGCCGATCGCGGCGAGATGCTCTTCCAGGATCTGTTCAACTCCGTGCTCCTTCCGGTTCAGGCGACGATGTTCTCGCTGCTCGCCTTCTACCTCGCCTCGGCTTCGTTCCGCGCGTTCCGAACGCGCAGCCTGGACGCCACGATCCTCCTGATCGCCGCGGTGATCGTCATGATCGGGCGTCTCGACGAAGGCCAGGCGCTCGGGCTGCCCGAGATCCAGCGCTGGATCCTCGACGGACCGAACCTCGTCTCGAAGAGGGCGATCATCCTCGGCGTCGGCCTCGGGATGGCCTCGACCGCGCTGAAGGTCGTCCTCGGGATCGAACGGTCCTACCTCGGCCGGGGGGGAGGTTGATCCGATGACCGTCCGCGACATCATCACGTGGATGCAGTCGATCGACCGGAGGATCATCTACACGTTCGTCTTCGTCGCGGTCACGCTGCCGTTCTACGTGGACTGGCCGCCGATCCGGATCGACGTCTCCCGCGAGGTCGAGGACCTCTACCAGGTGATCGACGCGATCCCGCCGGACGGCAACCCGCTCTTGATCTCCTTCGACTACGATCCGGCATCGGAAGCGGAGCTGACGCCGATGGCCGAGGCGGCGCTGCGGCACTGTTTCTCCCGCGACATCCGGGTCCTGGTGATCAGCCTGCAGTACACGGGACAGGGG
>WJJW01000393.1 GCA_014729455.1 Candidatus Eiseniibacteriota bacterium | reverse complement strand
GGGTCAACCCTCCGGTCCGAACGTCGCGCTGGATCGTCGTCGAGTTCCCCGTGCTCCGATCGGTGATCATCGAGGCGCGAAGGGTCACCTGCCGGACCTTGCCGGACAGGCCGAGGTCGTAGCCCTGGTAGAGACTGCGCACCCGGGTCGTGTCGACGCGGCTGCTGCGTCGGTCCACGTTGTTCTCCCGGGAGAGCCCGATGTCGCCGCCCAGCTCGAAGCGGATGCCGGACAGAGCGGGCACGGCCCCGTGGATCATCCGTTCGAGAAGCTCGGATCCCACCGCGAGGCCGACGTTGTCGGTATCGCCCACCTTGTCCTGGAAGCTGGAAAGCTGCGAGTTGCGGGAGAAGGTGCCGTCGAGGCCGACCGTCCAGCCGCCGAACCCGTCGTGCTTGTAGTCCAGGGTCGCGGTCATCCTTCCCCGCTTGGACCGGAAGTCGCTACGGGCTTCGTCGCTGGAGAGGGCGACGCTCCACTGGTTGCTCAGATCGAATGGTCCCGCCGATCGATTGATCGTCAGGCCCTGACTCCACGTCCGGGAGGTCCGGTTGAGCTGGTACTGGCTCGTGTAGACCGGATGGAAGTTCCAGCGATCCAGAAGCCGCCGGGAACCGGTGGTGTCCCGATCCGCGGGGGGCGTGCGCGGCTGTCCCATCGCACCGGACGCCGGCAAGATGAGAAGGGCGAAGAGGATGGCGATGATCCCTGGCCGGCTGATGGGTGAACCTCCGCTCCGATACGACCCGAACGCCACCCCGGCAACGGTAGTGCCCTTTCCCCGTTTCGGCAACCGCCGCCGCCTCAAGCAATCGGGCGAAATCGTCGATCTATCCTCCTAGGCCATGGACACGAAGACCCAGATGGAGCGAGATCCCGGTCGAGATCCGGCTGGACACCCCGACCGCGTCTGGATCGGCCAGCTCGATCCGACGACCCGAGCCGCCGTCTACGAAGCGCTCGAGCGGCTCGGTTGGCGCGGCCGCGAGGTCGCGTGCGCGGCCACGGCCCTCAGTCTCACACCGCAAGGGGCGATCGGGGTCCTCGTTCAGGAGGGCCATCCGCCGTTCGGAGCCGGATCGGCCGAGGGTCTCTCCGTCCTCTGGGCGCTCCCGGAGGGGGCATCGCCTCCCCCTCTGCGGGACCGCCCCCCCTCCGACTGGATTCGGACGGGAGCCACCGCTTCGGAAGTCGAGAGCCGCCTGGCGCTGCTTCTCCGGCGGACGGAGGCGGCGGCCTCGCTCGATCGGCTGCGGCGACGCGGGGAGAGCGACCGGATCCGGCAGCGGGAGATCATCCGGGCGATCGCGCAGGACCTCGGCGGACCGCTCACGGCGCTGCTCGATCTCCTCGCCGGCGTCGAGGAGACGGGAATCGGATCGGAGGCGCCGGAGCTCGATTCGCGGATCTCCATCGCCCGCCGGGCGGCGACCCGGCTCGCGGCGCGGATCACCGGGATCGCGGACCTCGGGCGATTCGAGGCGGGGGAACCGATCCCCGTCGAGCTGCATCCGGTCGAGATCGGGCCTCTGCTCGAGCGGTGGATCCAGGCGCGGGAAGAAGCGACCGGGAAGCGGCAGACCCTCCGGCTGGTCGATCCCGGACCGCTCCCGCCGGTCTGCGGCGATGGGGCGCGCATCGAACAGATCCTCCAGCGACTGGTGGAGGGCGCCGGACGGAGCGCCCCGGAAGGGGCGGCGATTCGGATCCGCGCCGAAATCGATCCCATGGTGGCGGGCACGCTGCTGCTCCTGGTCGAAGGGCGGTTCGAGGGGTCGGGGGGACTCGAAACCGCCCTGGTGGAGGCGCTGGTGCTCGGGCTCGGGGGAGAAACGGTGCACTGCGACGGGGGACGCGACGGGTTCTGGTCCGGCGTCCGCCTGCCGATCTGGGAGAGCCGATTCGGACGGATCGCGCGGGCGCAGGCCGCCCTGTCCGCCGCCGACGGTCCGGATGGCGGACTCGCGGTCTGGAGAGTCTGCGGGCCTGCCAGCCGCGCCGGGGAATCCCCGGCCGGGTGGCGATCCCTGAGCCCGGACGAGGTGCTCGTGATCGACGAAACGGCCCCGCGCGAGGGGACTCCCCTCGGGCAGGTGCGCGAGTTGCGGCGACCGGGCGCGATCGAAACGGCCCTGGCCCCCCGGCTCCGGTTCGAGCCGGTGCGGGCGGAGCCGGCCCTGGAGGTGGCATGAAGGGTACGAAAGCCAAGACCATTCTGGTCGTAGATGATGAACCGGATATCGTGCAGGCGCTGGAGACCCGGCTCAACTCGCGGGGTTTCCGGGTGCTGAGGGCGTACGACGGAGCGCAAGCGACCGCTCGGATCCAGAAGGAGCGCCCGGACCTGGTCCTGCTCGACATCCACCTTCCCGGAGGAGATGGGTTGACCGTGATGCGGCGGAACGGAAGCTCCCCGAAGGGACGGATTCCGGTGGTGGCGATGACGGCCGATCCCTCGTGGACGACCGAGCGGAGCTGCCACGAGCTGGGATGCGCGGGGTTCTTCCGCAAGCCGTACGAACCGAATCGCCTGTTCGAGGCGATCGAGCGCGCACTTCCCGGGGATCGCTGAGACCTCGCGGCGAATCCGCGAAAGGGCCGGGGCTTGCAGGGATCACCTCCCTGCCCCCCGGCCCTCGGTCGTCGTCTCGGATTCGAACCGCGTCCCGAATCCGATCAGCGGAGCAGGACGAGCCGCCGTCCTTCCGTCAGCCTTCCCGCCCGCACGTTGGCGAAGTAGATCCCCGCCCCGGCGGGGCGGCCGGCGCCGTCGGTTCCGTCCCAGACGATCGCATGTTCGCCGGCGATCTCGGACCCTCGATCCCAGCTCCGGACGGTCCGTCCCGCGACGTCGACGATCGAGACGGTGACCGGCAGCTCCCGGCCGAGGCGGTAGGAGATCGTCGTTCCGGCGGCGAACGGGTTCGGACGGGGTGCGGCGAGCCGTAGATCTCCGAATGGCCGGACCGTCTCATCGACGCCAGCGGGATCGGGCACCCACACCTGCACGTCGTCGACGTACCACCCCTCTCCGGTCGGCTCCTCCCCGCGGCTGCCGAAGCGGAAGCGGAAGCGGATCGTCTTCCCCTCGTAGTCGTCGAGCTCGGCCATCACCTGGTTCCAGCCGAAGCTCCCCGACCAGACGGGGTTCAGGAGGAAGAACGGCCCGGCGAGAGCGCGCCAGACGTGGCGGTAGGAGCCGATCGTCGGGTGGAGCAGGGCCCAGGTCTCGCTCTCGTTCGTGCGGATCTCCAGGACTCCGGCGTCGCCGGCGGTGTCACCGCCGGGGGAGTAGGCGTCCATCCAGTGCCAGAAGATCAGCCGGCCGTTCGCCCCGAGCTGGATCCAAGGGGACTCCAGAGCCGCGTGGATCTCGGTTCCGTACGGGCCGCCGTCCGGGTCGCCGCTCTTGTACGAGGTGTTTCCTCCCTCCGTATGGTTGCGCTGCTGGCTGAGGTGCCAGGCGTCCTCCGTCCCCTCGCCGATCGCCGCGTGGCTCCAGTCGTCCCCGCCCGATTCCATGTCGTCCTCGAAGTCCTCGTAGACGCTGGCCATCAGGACCGCCTGGTAGGCGTTCACCCGGCCGTGACCCATGTAGGGATCCCAGCCCGGGGTGTCCTCATCGGGCGGGCCGACCTGATCCTCGGCGCTCTCCTGGAGGATCGATCGGACCTCGTGAGCGCTCAGCCCGGGGTTCGCGCTCCAGATCAGCGCGCAGATCCCGGCCGCCAGAGGGGTGGCCGAGGAGGTCCCGTTGAAGCTCGAGTAGTAATCGCCCCCCGAATAGCCGACCCCTCCGGATCGATCGGTCGTGGCGATCTTGACCCCCGGCGCGACCACGTCGAGCTCGGGCCCCCAACAGCTCCCCCAGAAGTTCTCTCCGTCGCACGAGTCGAACGTCTTGCGCTCGTCGCACATGCTCGACGCGCCGCAGGCGATCGTCTCCGGATAGGCGGCCGGGTAGTTGACGTCGTTGTCGCTGTTGCCCGAGGCGAAGACGGTGACGCAGTCCAGGGCGTCGGCGTTGACCAACGCGTTCTGGACCGCGGTGAAGTCGCCCGTCGACATCCGCCAGGAGCAGGACATCACCAGGCCGTCGAACTCCGCGCGGCGGGAAGCGGCATAGTTGATCGCGTCGGCGCGGTTCTGATTCTGACCGCTGGCGAGGTTGATCCGCAGCGGCATGATGCGACAGCCGGGGGCGATTCCGGTGACTCCGAGGCCGTTGTCCTGCACCGCCACGGCGATCCCGGAGCAGGCGGTCCCGTGGTTCCCGGTGTCGTCGGGGGATCCGTCCGCGGAAGCGAAGTCCCAGTCCTCGTCCCCGCGCGGAAGTAGGTTGTCGACGAGATCCTCGTGCTGCAGGTCCATCCCGGTGTCGATGACGCAGACGATGACGCTCGGGATCCCCTTCTGGAGGTCCCAGGCGAGCTCCGCCTCGACGTCGGCGCCCGGGGTGCCGTCGTACTGCCCCGTGTTCCGCAGGCCCCACTGCTCGTCGAACATCGGGTCGTTCGGCGTGTGGAGCGCGTCATCGTAGAGCATGTAGGAGGGCTCGGAGAACAGCACGTCGGGATCCTCGTACCAGGAGCGGACCGCGTCGAAGACCGTGGTCCCGGCGGGGACCGAGACGGTGTAATAGCCCGGGGTCCAGTGGTCGTGGATCACGGCCGAGCCGGCGGCGTCGATCTTGCGCAGGGCGTCTTCGTGGGAGACGTGGTTGCGGAACTGGACGGTCGTCTCCCCCGGCAGGAAGTACTTCGTGAAGCCCTCCTGATCGACGACCGCCGGGACCGCCACCCGGACGAGCGCCTCCCGGGCCGCGAGGCGTCGGGCGAGCTCCGCCGCGCTTTCCTCCCCGTCGACCCGGAAGACCTCCGAGCGGGTTCGGGGATCGAAGGGGTGGGCGGGCG